>NZ_JBCNFP010000013.1:0-13069 GCF_050481165.1 Paenibacillus cisolokensis | reverse complement strand
GTCAGCGGCATGGGGGTCTATAAAGGTATCTCTGACCGGCAGTTTGCGGTGCAAGAAAATCCTTCCAACTATCTTACGATTCAACTACAATAAGCATATATGTTCGGGAGGCGATCATTTGAAAATAGAAAATGAGCAGGACATCATTCAACTTGTAAAAGACGACGCGTGGATGAAGCAGCTGGAACAAAAGCTTAAAGGTATGAATCCCGACATTCCTTGGTCTGTCAAAAATGAAGCAAGAATGCACATTGTAAATAACATACCGCCATATACTTCGTCCGTCGATGCGATCTCAAAATTTCCCGAAACCGCGACAGCATTAGGGCTTGCGTTAGACGAACGAAACGACGTGGTTTTAGCTGCCCCTTGCGGTATTGAAGATGTGCTGAATTTGCTTGTGAAACCGACGCCTTACTTTGCAGAAACGAAGGAACGAGCCGAAATTTACGAGGAACGGATCGCGAAGAAAAATTGGAAGAGCATTTGGACCAAAATAGAGGTTTGCCATATTCGGCATACCTGCTGAAACCCAAGACATGTCGAAAAGCCAGCGAATTCACGCCGGCTTTTTGAATTTTCTTTATTTCCCCTCCTTCAGTTCATTCAATGCCTGCTCGACAAATTTGCTCTCCAGCACCTTTGACGTGTCGACCTGTTTGTCGATCGCGCCGACGGAGTATAAGAAGTCGGCCTGTTCCTGATGCGCCTTGGCGAACTCCGGCGTGATCGGGGAGAGCAGCGGTTCGGAATTTTTCAACACGGTCGCGACGATCTCCCGATCAAGCTTCTGCGACTTGGCTAGATCGTCGGTCACTTCCTCGATGTGCGTCGTAAAGTAGAGGCGGGCTTCCTCGTACGCCTTCAGGAATGCGACGGTCAGGTCGGGATGATCCGTAAGGAACTTCGTGCGGGCGATAATGAAGCCGGGGGCGTTAATGTTCAGGTCTTGGCCGGAAACGAGAATTTTGGTGCCCGTCTGGAACACGGCAGTCGTCGCATACGGTTCCCAAATGGACCAGGCATCTATCGCGCCGGAGTCGAGCGCCGGACGCGCTTCGTCGGGTTGAAGCTGAATCACTTTGATGTCGTCGCGATTCAGTCCGGCTCTGTCGATCGCCAAATAGAGGAAGTTGTAAGCGCTGCTGCCTTTGGCGACGCCGAT
The DNA here is from genome assembly GCF_050481165.1 of Paenibacillus cisolokensis. Classification (NCBI taxonomy): domain Bacteria; kingdom Bacillati; phylum Bacillota; class Bacilli; order Caryophanales; family Paenibacillaceae; genus Paenibacillus; species Paenibacillus cisolokensis. Next base: position 11,904 of record NZ_JBCNFP010000013.1, on the reverse strand, counting down.
CTTCTTGCCCTGCAAGTCTTTCAATTCCTTGATCGGGCTGTCTTTCGGAATGACGATCATGTTGCCCTTCTTGCCGTCGGATGTCACGGCCACAGCACGGAAATCGATATTGCCGACTTGGCCGGCAATGACCGGCGTTCCGCCTACGGCGCCGAAATCGATGCGGCCCGCCGCGAGCGCTTCGAAATGCGGAGGTCCGCTTGCGAATTCGTGCCACTTCACTTCGGCATTTACGGCAGCCAGCGCTTCTTCGAAGAGGGCTTTCTCGCGGGCGTATGGCAAAATTCCGGTCTTCCCTTGGACGCCGATGTTGATGACGACTTTCTCCTGTGTCTTCCCGTTCGAATTGTCGCCCGACTGGTCGCTTGCCGGTTGGTCACCGGAGCCGGAGGCGTTCGTGCCGGTAGCCGCGCTTTGGCCGCAGGCGGCCGGCAGCAAGGCGAGTACAGCGATAATCAAAACCGTGAGTGCATGATGCCGGGTTCGTTTGCTTACGTTTTCCATTCGGATTTCCCTCCTTAATCCCATTGAAACGATCGTTTGCGCTGCAAATATAAAGCCTCCTGGCGTTCCGAACGGGTTCGGATGGCAGGAGGCCTTTGGCGGACCAATCGGCAATATGCTGTTGGTAGACATCATAACATCATTAATCCTATTATTCAAGTGGGAATGATGATATTAAAGCAAGAGCGGCCGCTTTATTTTTGCCATCAAAATTGATAGTGATAATCATTATCTATATAATAGACTTATTCCGCAGGCAGCTAGGCAGCTATTTTCAAACCCGATACGGGAGGGAAACGAATTGACTTTTCAAGACCAGATGCCGCTATGGAATGATGCGGCTCTCCAGGTGCTGGACGTGCGTCACAGGATGATGCGGCCGGGCGAAAGCTTGCGAGCGTACCGGCTTCCGTCCAGCCTGTTTTTGTTCGCAACGCGGGGCAAGGCGCTGGTGTTGATCGATGAAATCGCTTACGAGGCGAATTCATGCCTGGTTTGCCACGCCGGCAAAGGCGCGATGCTCGATATTGCGCGGGTGGCCGAAGGTCTTGAATATTACATGGTGTTTTATAAAGCGGTATGGGCGGCGCCGGGCCGGGAACCGCTTCGTTTGGATCAGACGGACAATCCTTTTCATCTTCAATATGGTTTTGTGCCGCAATATCCGCTCTCTCTCTATTGGAAAGCGGAGGAAATGAACCGGTATTGGCAGCAAGGCGGCATGCTGGAAACGTTTCATGTCAAAGCGCTGTTTCATCAATTTGTTTACGAGCTGCTGCGACAACGGCACGATCGAGGCGAAGGGGCGGTGCAACCGAATCCGCTATCCCAAGCGATTCGCTATATCGAGGAATGCTACGCCGAACCGCTCACCCTGCCAGCTTTGGCGGCCATGCTGGGCTGCAATGCCAGACGGTTGCAGCGGCTGTTCAACGCGAAGCTGCATGTCGGTCCGATGGAATATTTGATCCGGGTTCGTCTTGACAAGGCCAAGCTGCTGCTGCAGCATACGGACGTGCCGATCGTCCGGATCGCCGAGGCCGTCGGCTATTCGGACAGCTACTATTTCAGCCGGTTGTTTAAAAAGTACTTCGGCGTCTCGCCCCGCCAGTTTCAGGAGCAAGTCCGGCAAGCGGAACGCCGTCGTCAAAATCCATTCCATCTGTCGCAATCGTACATTGTTCCCGGAATTGCGCAAATGTATAGTAATACTAGTGAGGATGAGACTCATTATCAATTACAGTCGGGGGCGGTTGTATATAAAGGAGGAGTGGGGCCTAACAGACGAAGATACATCAAGCACCTGAAAGGCGAGACGGAGCTGAAGCGGGCTCCGCAGAGAATCGCGGTGCTAGACTGTCAGTATATCGATCAGCTGCTCGCGCTTGGCGAACGGCCGGTCGGCAGCGTCAGCGGCACGACCGACGCCATGAAATTTCCCGAATACTTGTCCGACCGGCTGGCCGGCATCCAGGTACTGGGAACGAAGGAAGCGCCCGATCTGGCGGCCGTCGCCCGGTCGGCTCCGGATCTGATCATCTGCACGGAGTTCCAGGAGAGCGTTTATGAAGAGCTGAGCCGAATTGCGCCGACCGTGATGTTCGACAGATATGAAGATTGGCGAATCACGCTTCTGACGTTGGGACAGATGGTCGGCAAGGAACGGGAAGCGATGAACGTGGTGAACGAGTACAATCGAAAAATCGCGGCGCTGAAGGCCGCGCTCGCCGGCAATCTCGGAGGCGAAACCGTCGCCCTGATCCGGCCGCGCGACAATAAGATCCGGCTGCATATGACGGCGCATCGCACGGCGAAAATTTTGTACCGCGATCTCGGCATGGCGGCGCCGGCCATGGCTGTGGACGACCGGAAGACCAGCTCGTATATTTCGCTCGACGCAATGCCGAAATTGAACGCGGACCGGCTCTTCGTGTTGAAGGACGACACCAATGCGGAGCTAACGGACCGATATCAGCAAACGGCGGTCTGGAACGATTTGAGCGTCGTGCAGGCCAATCGGGTAAGGACGGTCAACACAACGTTATGGATCGGTTACTACGGACCGATCGCGGTCAATCGGGTAGTCGATGAAATCGCCGAAGCTTTGCTGCAGCCGAATTCGAAAACGTCGTAAACGGGAAAAAACTTAAAAGGAAGAACGTAAACATGGGAACGATAAACCGGTTGGAGGCCGGGGAATGGGATTATTTGACGAAGCATTTTCGCATTTGCGAAAGTCCGCCGTCAAATTCGGCTGTCTCCATTCCGTCCGCCGATTTGCTCGACGAGGAAAAATGCGCGGCCTATTTGGATCAGCTGACCGGAGTTCTCCAATCGCCGTCGCGAATGGTTACGGCATCGATGTTTTCCAAGCGGTACGCATTCCTGACCGTAGTGCCCGGCTTGTACGCGATGACCATGTATAACAAAGGAATCGATCTGTCGATCGGAAGCAGCCATCTTGAAACGTCCCCGGACCAGAGGTCGTGGTTGTCTCATATCCGTCTGGGCCGTTTGCATGTAAGCCTGCCCGCGGCCGGGAAACGGTCCGAATGGCGCGATCGCATCGCGAACAGTCTGTTTGCCGAACATCTCGCCCCGATATGGCGTTCCGTCTCCAAAGTCGCCAACGTTCCGATGCCGGTTTTATGGGAAAATACGGCTGTCCGCCTGTTTTCCTTGTACGAGAAGCGAATGGAGGCGGAGGCCGGCGGCGAGGCGCGCTCCCGTATGCAGGAAGACTTCGAATATCTGACCGGCAAAGCGCCGGCGTCCTTGTTCGGGGAAACACGGAATCCGTTCGGCCGGTTTTACGGCGGCTCGCGCGCCAATTCCGCATCGAAGCCATCGGTCCGCATTCGAAAAACATGCTGCTATTATTATCAAGTTTCCACAGATAGAGAGTACTGTACGGTCTGCCCGAAAATACATTACGCAAAGGACGGACGTTCATAAAGATCGATTACTTACTAAAGAACATTTTTACAGCGGTGGTAATCAGGGGAGGAAGCAGGAATGGTCAAAATGCAAAAAGGGTTCGCGATTTTGGCGGTCATGATGTTGGTGGCGTTCGTAGCAGCCGGCTGCGGGGGGAATCGGCAGGAGACAGCGTCAACCTCGCAGCCGCCGCAATCGGAAGCGGAAACGCCGTCCTCGCAGTCGTAGCAGCCGTCGGAGGCGCAAAATACGGAAAATCAGGATGTCCGCGTCGTTCGGCATGCAATGGGCGATACAAAAGTAAAAGGGACGCCGGAAAAAGTGGTCACGCTGTTTCAGGGAGCGACGGACGCCGCCCTGCTGTTGGGCGTGAAGCCGGTAGGAGCCGTCGAATCCTGGATCGAACAGCCTTGGTACAACTATATCCGGGACAAGATGGAAGGGGTAACGAACCTCGGTTCGGAAAACCAGCCCAACCTGGAAGAAATCGTCGCGCTCAAACCGGATCTGATCATCGCTTCCAAAACGCGTCACGAAGAAATTTACAGCCAACTGTCGGCGATCGCTCCGACGGTCATGACCGAAGAAGTGCATCTGTGGAAGGACTCCTTGCATCTGACGGCGGAAGCTTTGAACAAGCAGGATGAGGAAGAGAAGTTTCTGGCGGAGTGGGCGGACAAAATCGCCGATTTCCAGGAAAAAATGGGAGACAAATTAAAGCTGGAAGTCGGGATTGTCGACTTCCGGGCGGATCATGCGCGAATCGTATATACGGGATTTTCGGCTCTCGTGCTGGACGAGCTGGGAATTGCGCGTCCGGTCAACCAGCAGGGGGGAGAAGACTGGGGGGTCAAGCTCGCCTCCAAAGAAAACATTCCCCAAATGGATGCGGATATCATCTTTGACCAGACGAGCTTGTCGAGAGATGACGGCCGGCTGGATTTGAGAAAGGAATGGACCGAGCATCCGTTATGGAAAAATTTGAGATCCGTTCAGCACAATCGGGTGTACGAAGTGGATACCGCGGTATGGAATAACGGCTCCGGTCCGTTGGCGGCAATGGAAATGCTGGAAGACCTCTACGAAATCTATGATTTGCAATAGCATATTTCGAAATGACGGGACTGTTGGCCGCAAGTGGTGTCAACAGTCTTCTTCTCATCGCGACTAAGAGGGAGGACCTTTGTGAAAGCATTGTTGCACCGGACATTTTTGAAAGCGCTGGGATTGGGGGGCGGCATTTTCCTGCTGGTGATTTCATTTCTGTCAAGCATTGCGTTTGGGACGACGGACATCAGCCTGCAAACGACAGCCGAGTCCTTTATCCGTTACGATGCCGCCTCGAACGACCATGTCATTATCCGGACGACCCGGCTCCCTCGCGCCGTCTTTGCCGCCCTGATCGGGGGGAATCTTGCCGTTGCGGGCGCTTTGATGCAGGCGCTGACCCGCAACCCGCTGGCTTCGCCGAGCATTTTCGGCATCAATTCGGGGGCTGTTTTTTTTGTCGTCCTGGCCATCACCATGCTGCCCGTTTCTTCGATAGACCAATTGATATGGGTCGCCTTTGCGGGAGCGGGCGTTTCCGCGCTGATCGTCTATTTCCTCGGCTCTCTCGGGAGGGACGGCATGACGCCGTTCAAAATCGTGTTGGCCGGTTCGGCCATGACGGCCTTGTTCAGCTCGTTTACGCAAGGGATGCTGGTGCTCAATGAAGCGGGGTTGCAAAATGTGCTGTTCTGGTTGGCCGGTTCCGTTGCCGGCAAAGATATGGACAATCTGATTCCGGTTCTGCCTTACATGCTTGTGGCCGGCTTCGCCGCGCTTATGCTGGCGCGGCCTGTCAATATTCTGGCCTCGGGAGAAGATATCGCCAAGGGGCTCGGGCAGCGAACGGTAACGGTGAAAATCGCGATCGCCGTCACGGTCGTCTTGTTGGCCGGGAGTTCCGTTGCGGTTGCCGGTTCCATCGGCTTTGTCGGTCTCGTCATTCCGCACATCGCCCGTTTTCTTGTCGGTGTCGATTATCGCTGGATTATTCCTTACAGCGCGGTACTGGGAGCGATTTTGCTGTTGCTCGCCGATATCGCCGCCCGTTTCCTGGTTATGCCCGGAGAGATGCCGCTTGGCGTCATGACGGGATTGATCGGGGTGCCGTTTTTTATTTACATTGCCCGTAAAGGGTTTCGTTCGAAAGAGGGGGCTCAATGAATCGGCTGATCGTTTTTCGAAGCAAAAAGGGAAGGGTCTCTTTTCTGGTGCACAAAAGAACGGTGACGGTGTTTGCTGCGCTTGCGCTTCTTACTTTCGCCGTTTTTGTGACCGGTATCGGACTCGGCAACACGAGCATTTCGCCGGTTGACGTGTTCCGAACGATGATGGGACAAGGGACGGCGGAGCAGGAGATGGTGATCGGGACGCTGCGGCTTCCGCGGATTATTGCTGCCGTCCTTGTCGGAGCGGCTCTTTCCGTTTCCGGTTCGATTCTGCAGGGCATCGTCCGGAACCCGCTGGCTTCCCCGGAAATTGTCGGGATTACAGGGGGCGCCTCCTTTGCGGCCGTCGCTTTTATTACCTATTTGGCGGGGACGGTCAGCATCAAATGGCTCCCGGTTGCCGCTTTTATGGGGGCCGGGCTCGTTTCGGTCGCGGTTTATTTGCTGGCATGGAGCAAAGGGGTAACGCCGATCAGACTGGTGCTGATCGGAATCGGAATTTCGGCGGCCACCGGTTCGCTCACGATGCTGATGATCACTCTCAGCCCGATCACGGCTGCCAGCCGGGCATACATTTGGTTAACGGGAAGCATTTACGGCGCATCGTGGGAACAGGTGTACATGCTGCTCCCCTGGGTGGCGGTATTGATTCCGTTGGCGCTTCTGTATTCCCGAAACGTCAACGTTCAGGGATTGGGGGACGATGTGGCGAAAGGGCTGGGCGCTCCCGTTCAGCTTCACCGCTTCATTCTGCTGTTCATCAGCGTGGCGCTGGCCGGTTCGGCCGTGGCTGTCGCCGGCGCGATCGGTTTTATCGGGCTGATTGCGCCGCACATCGCAAGGAGTCTCGTAGGACCGACATTCGGCGGGTTAATTCCGGTTGCGGCGCTGATCGGCAGTCTGATGCTGGTAATTGCCGACACGGTTGCGAGAACGGTTTTTCTTCCGCTGGACATTCCGGCGGGCGTCTTGACCGCAGGGGTGGGCGCGCCTTTCTTTATTTATTTGCTATACCGGAACCGACATCAGTAGCTTACGAGAAGAGCGGGCCTCGACGATAATCGTCGAGGCGTTGTTGTTCCCTGAGCCGTTCTTATTTGATAGAGCCTTCCGTCAACCCTCCGATAATGTAACGTTGCGTAAAAACATACAAGATCGATATCGGCGCCATCGAAAGCGTGAAGGCCGCAAATGCCAAATTGTAGTCGAAGCTTACTTCTGATTTGAAGTTGTAAATGAACAACGGCAATGTCCAATAGTCGGGATGCCGATTCAGCATAATAAGCGGCAGTTGAAAGTCGTTCCAGATCCACAGGCTGTTCAAGATTAATATCGTGGCGAGGATCGGCATCATCAACGGGTAAATAACCCGCGTGAACGTTAGCCATACGCCGCAGCCGTCGATTTTGGATGCCTGATCGAGTTCCAAAGGGATATTTTTGAGAAATCCGACACATAGAAAAAGTCCTTGCGAGAAAGATAGCGTGAGATACATAATGATCAGTCCGCCTTGATTGAGCAGCTCCAAATTGCTCATATGGCGGTAAATCGGCAGCATGATGGCCTGAAAAGGGACGAAAATGCCGAGCAGGATCAACGTGTAGACGAACCTGTAATACATTTGGTTCGAATTTCTCGATACTGCGTAAGACACCATGGGGATGGCTATCAGCATCAGCAGCAGCGATACGAGCGTAATAAATACGGAGTTTTGAAAAATACTCCAAAAATTCGCTTTGTTGATAACGGCTATAAAGTTATCCAGGTATAAGCCGGAAGGGGGAGCTAGAAAGCTTTTCGTCGTTTCCGCTCTTGATTTCATTGCAATGGATACGGTGAGAAAAATCGGACCGAGGATGAAGAGCGTACCGATCCCAAGGAATGTATAGCTGAATATGCGCAGGAACAGGCTTTGCTTCATTGTTGTCCGACCTCCTTCCGTGAAAGCAGCCTAATCTGGATGTAAGAAATAACGGCGATGATCAAGAATACGAAGATAGCTTCGGCCGTGCCGTAGCCGAATTTCATTTCATTCATGCCATGCTGGTAGATCAGGAAACCGAGCGATTCGGTAGAATTCGACGGTCCTCCGTTCGTCATCGCTACAATATAGTCGAATACGGTCAACCCGCTCTTGACCGCCAACACAACGTTGACGGTAAGCATCGGAATGAGGAACGGCACTGTGATCGCGAAAAAACGTTGTCCCGGAGAAGCTCCATCGATAATCGCTGCTTCTGTCAAATCCTTCGGTACATTGGAAAGTCCGGCTATAAAGATGACCATAGGGATGGCAAAGCCCTGCCAAATATTCGTCAGGGCGATACCGTAGATGGCGGTATCTTGATTGCCGAGAATGTTCCGGGACAGCCATTCGACGCCGAGCGATTCGCCAAGCGGAGGAAACAGGGCATAGAAGAAATAATTAAAGATCATGCCGACTGTAATCATGCTGAGTACGGCGGGAAAGAAATAAATCGAACGAAAGAAGCCGCGCAGCTTCAGGGAACCGCTCAGCATTAGCGCCAGAATTAAAGCGATGCCGAGCTTGCCGATCACAATAAGGATCGTGTACGACAGCGTGAAGACAAGACCGTTCATAAATCGATCGTCTTGCAGAATCGTACGATAGTTTTTCAGTCCGACGATATCGTAGGACAAGGAGAAGCCGTCCCAGTCCGTCAGGCTGTAATAGAACCCAATGAAGAGAGGGACGAGGAAAAAAACGACATACAGCAGTACCGCAGGAACCGTCAGCAGGAAAAATATCGTGCCAGGCTTTAAGCCGCGAATGTTCATAATCGACCTCCATCTTGCAAAAAGCGGGAAACACCTTGACCGAACGTTGGCTTTCAAGGTCTTCCCGCCTTATTGAACTGCGTTATTGATTGAATTTATTGTAGAAAATCGTATCGAGCTTATTCAGATACTGATCGATATCTTTCGTCAGGAATAACTCTTGCGTAGCTTTGCCTACTTCCGCATTAATGCCCGGAGGCCACAGACGCTCGATTGTAGGGTAAACCTTGCCGCTGGCGATCAGATCCGTCAGAGAAGCAATCTCCGGGCGACCGCTCTCCACACCTTTAATACCCGACGGATATCCTGCCGTTTTCAGATAGGCTTCAACAGACTCCTTGGACGACATGAACTCGATAAATTTGCGCGCTTCCGCCTCGTTCTTGCCGCCGACCGGAAGACCGATTGCCGTATCGACGGAGACTTGTGTTTTCAGATCCGCCGGGTCTTCCGTAGGCAGAGGGAACATCGCGAATTTCAGATCGGGATTGGAAGCTTTGATCTCTTTGATCGCCCAGATGCCGGTAAACCACATCGCAGCTTTGCCATTGGCAAAGTCGCGAAGAGCGTCATCATAGCCTGTGCCCATATTGTCCTGCTGACCGTATTTCCGCAGATCAAGCAGCTTTTGCGCGAATGGCTTGAAGTCCGGATTGTCTGTAATATGGGCTTTACCATTCATTACGTCATCAAGGAACTGTTCGATGTTCGGCATCGTTTGTCCCATTTTGTAGACGACCTCCTGACGGATGCCGTTGAAGTCCTTGTCGTGGAAATACATCGGCGTCACGCCGGCAGCCAGAAGCTTTTCCGAGATCTCGATCAATTCGGCATATGTCTTAGGCGGCTGAAGATGATGTTTTTCGAATATTTCCTGATTATAGTACACGCCAAGCGTTGCGAGCCCGATCGGCACCATGTAGTTTTTTCCGCCGATCTTGCTCAAGTCCGCAATGGCAGGCTGCACATTGGCCATCAGCGGGTCATTCGTCAAGTCGACGACTCGGCCTTCCTGGGCCATCTTTTGAAATACGGCATTATGCGGGTAATGAGTGAAGACGTCAGGCGCGTCATTGGTGGAAACGCGCATCGACCATACGTTTTCCGGGTTCGGTACATTGTTTTGTTCGACGATGATGCCCGGATTCTCCGCTTCGAATTTCGCAATCAGCTCGTCTACGACATCCACGACTTCCGGCTTCATCTGAAAATATTCGATTTTCACTTTGTTGCCGCTTTCTGCAGTGTCATTCGGGCTGGTGGATGCGTTTTCAGAATTTCCATTGGAACAAGCCGTTGACACCAATGTTAAGCCAATCAATGCGACGACCCCGCTTCTGATCCAGCTTTTTCTCATTTGCCCAACTCCTTTATCGATTTGTCATATACGCTGTACACCCGCCATTGTAGCAAGAGAAGAGCAAAGGAAAATAGGAGAGAACTGACTCGACAAATAGGAGAAAAATGAACAACTTTCCTTTTAGTCTTAGTCGTTGTCTGAAACGACTGGTTTTGAATTTTTGGATTTTCCCGGCGTCTCCCCGAAGTATTTTTTATACATCTGAATAAAATACGAATCATCGTTAAAACCGACCGCGCTTGCCACGTCGGAGACGGATAGTCCGGATCCGCTCTCAAGCATCTGGCGAGCCTTCTCCATACGAACGGATAACAGGTAGCTGGCAAACCCCATGCCGCTTTTTCTTTTGAACAATCGGCTCAAATAGCTTGGGTCGACGAAATATTTATGCTTGGCAAGCTCCTCTAACGTGATCCGGCTTGCATAATGAATTTCGACATCTTTCTTTATATTCTCGACCAGATCAAACTTGGCTTCCTTTTGTTTGAGCAATTCGCAGACCTCGTGAACCCATCCCGTCAAACCTTCTTCCAAGTGCTGCAAGGAGCAGTAATCAAACAGACTTCGTTGTTCGATGAAGGAAGCCTCGATTTCATGGCTGGAACGGCCGATAAGGGTGTTCATGACATTTACAGTGGCGGCGAACCAGTCCTGGAGCATGTAAGCGGAATACTGGCACTCGGAGAATCGTTTTAACCAGGAGCGGATCATATCCGCCGCTTCCTCAGCTTGATGCATGGCCATCTTCCGTTGAAAGGCGAGTGACCATTCGTGAATAAGATCGGCGTCATATCGAAATGTTTTGCGGATGCTCTCGCTGCAGACGACTGTCCGGGTGCTGGCGGCGAAGCTTTGCAGCGCAGCCAGCTTCGCCGCTTTATAGGATTCAGCCAGTTGACCGAGTTCCGAGAAGCGGGCGCTCGCTCCCATGGCGAGACAAGGTTTTCCCGTCTCACGCCGGAGCTGGTCGTTTAACGAATCGCATACGATTCTGATGCTTTCATAGGCAAGGCCGGTCTCACTGCCGCATAGCCAGGCAAGAAGCAAGTGCGGGTGGTGCCGGTCGCTCATCACGACATGATGCCGTCTTTGCCGCTTGAACATCTCTTTAAAGAGTAAGGCAAGGGCTTCATACTGGCCTGGGTGCAGCCAGAAGACGATTGTCCGGTAGCACCTGCCTTCGATATCGGCAGCCAACGGAGAATGGCGCGGGTCGATTTCACCGTAGAAGCCGGCAGCCAGCGCATGCTCTTTGGCTTCTACTTGCTTTGCCGCGATTCTTGCTTTCAATTGATCGAGAAGCGGGTACAGCTCCTGCCGGTCAATCGGCTTAAGCAAGTAATTCTCGACCTTATAGCGGATCGCTTCCTGGGCATAAGGAAACTCGTCGAAGCCGCTAATAATGACGACGGACATTTGCGGATAACGATGATAAATATGCGCAGCCAATTGGATACCGTCCATACCGGGCATACGAATGTCCGTCAGCAGCACGTCGGGCCTGTCCGTTTCAAGGGCCTGCAAGGCCGAGCTGCCGTCTTCCGCTTCAAGTACGTCGGCTTGCCGGTCCCAGTCCCGAATCATTTGCACAATGGCTTTTCTGGCAAAAAATTCATCATCGGCCACCAAAATTTTCATCGCTGCTCAACTCCCTGTTGATCGGTAAATGTATGGAAATGGATGTACCCTCTTGATCATTGCTTGTAATCTCCATGCGGTAGTCATTGCCATAAAAATGTTTGATTCGCGCATGAACGTTGCGAAGGCCGAAGTTCCGCCCGGTATCTTCTTCCAGCGTATGCTTGTTTTGTTGCAGCATCGCCGTCAGTTCTTTCAGCTTCTCTTCTTTTATGCCGACGCCATTATCGTAGACGCAAATATAGAGAAGCTGGCCGCGCTGCCCGATTGTCAGCTTGAGCAGCCCTTGTCCGCCTTTCGGTTCCAAACCGTGATAGAACGAATTTTCAATAATCGGCTGAATGAGAAACTTTAATATTTTACAATGAAGCACATCCGGACTGACATCGTATAGAACCTCGAACTTGTTCGGAAAACGGATTTGTTGAATTTTTATCCTGAATTTCGAAA
>NZ_JBCNFP010000012.1:0-38340 GCF_050481165.1 Paenibacillus cisolokensis | reverse complement strand
TGTTTGATGCAACGCTAGTGACTTTTTGTTCATCGTACCGATGCTAATTGTCCCGGATAATGCGAAAGTGAAAAGTCGCCAGGCTTTCCGACGATTTTTCAGGTCAAGATCCGAACGGGCATGTCAGACGAACGCGAAAGACTGGCGCGGGAACGAGGGGGCGTAAGGATCCGGTCGAATGGCGGCGGCTGCCCCCCCCATAATAGTGCCGAATCCGCCGCCGCGCGGGGAGCCCTGCCGTTATTGCGTCGAATCTGCCGCCCATCCGGCGGCCGCCGCTTTAAGCAGGCCGATCTCGACGCCGGCTAGCATCATGATGCCGATGCCGTGATTGTCGTTGACGACCGTCCCCAGGTCGTACATATAATATTCCGGCGAGAAGGAATAGCGCGAGCCGCTGCAGACGCCGTAAACGTTGCCGGCCCTGTCGATGGCGCGTTCCGTCAAGCCGCGCCAGGCGCGGATCGCCGCATCCGCATAACGGCTTTCGTCCGCGAGCCAGCCGAACCGGACGCCGCGGGCGAAAGCGTAAGCGAACATGGCCGTGCAGGACGACTCTTCGTACGCTTCGGGCTCGTTCAGCACCTGGCGCCAAAGGCCGGACTCGGTCTGCAAGGCGGCTACGCCGGCGCACAAGTCCCGGAAGAAGGAGAGCAGCTCTTCCCGACCGGGATGGTCGGCCGGCAGCCTCTCCAGCAGCTCCGAAAGAGAGAACAGCACCCATCCGTTGCCTCGCCCCCACGGCACTCGAGTAGCCTGCCCGTACTTGAAATCGAATACGTGCGACATCAGACGTTCGTCTTCTATAAACAGGTAGCGCCGGTACAGCAGAAACTGTCTGACCGCCTCATCCATCGCTTCCGGCTTGCCGGCCGCGGCGGCATATCGGACCAGAAACGGCACGCTCATGTACAGATCGTCAGCCCACATCGTATCGGCCGAATATTCGCCTGCGCACTGCCGGTAGAACGCGCCGTCTTCGCGCCGTTCCAGCCGGCAGAGCATGAAGTCGGCAATCGTATCGGCTATGCGCGATAATCCGGCGTCGCCTGTCAGCGGCTGTGCCTCCAGCATAGCGGAGCCGAACGAGCCGCAGTTGTCCAGCATGCGCATAAGGACGAGCTGGTGATTAATGGATGGAAAGCCGTATTCGTCCCGGTCCCAGAGCGAATATTCGTAAAGTCCGGTGCAGCAGCGGATATGGTCCAGCGCATATCGGGCAAGCTCATCCCGCCCGAGCACCCGGGAGGCGCGCAGCAGCCCGTACATCGTCACTCCGAGCGGATAGTCCCACCGCCCGAAGTTGGTGGCGGAGCCGCTCGTCCATTTGTTGCTCAGCATGGCGTTCTCATAGTAAGGACGGACCCGCGTCATCGGCGCGTCGGCCGACCAGGTGATGAATCCGGCCGGCTCGCCGGCTTCGTCGACGGCGGGCAGCAGCGTGCCGATCGCGGTGACGGTCCCCGGCGCCATGTCGAACTTCGGATCGACCGGACCCGCGTACAGCCAGGGGCCCTTGCAGCCGTGCGCATGGACGGGTGGCTCGAACGCGAGCCGTTGCCCGCCCGAGTGCGCTTCGAGCTCGAAGCCCCAGCCTCGTTCGCCGCCGACGGTGCGCACCAGCAGCTGCGGAGATGCGGCCGTCGGCCTCACGGTCGCACGGAACGCGCCGTCTTCCGTCAGACTTGCGACGAGCCGGCCGTCCAGCCAAACCGACGTCGGGCCGAAGGCGCGGCCGGTAAGCTCGATATCCGCACCGGGAAGAGCGGACAGCCGCGTCCAGCCGTAAGCGGCGGCCGGAGAGGCAGGCCAGCCGAACAGCCGCTCGGCGTTCGGCAGCGCCGCCTGCGCTTTCGTCCACCGCGTCTCGGGCAGCCAGCTCAGGCCGCTCGACGACTCGGGCAGCCGCCAATCGGGGAACGCTCCGTTCTCGCCGAACAGCGGCGTAGGCACCGGCCCCGCGTATACCCAGCCCGCGCTTCCCGACCGTTCGGCGAACGGTGCCAGAACATTCAGAATGCGCACCTTTGCTTCCACTGCGCCGAACCGGCAGCCGAAACCCGCCGGCGTCCGGCGAGCCTGAATGAGCAGGGTATTCCATCCTTTGCGGAGCGGCAGCGGGATGACGGCCCGCGCATCCGGCTTCATCTCGTCGACCGCGCTGGAACGATACAGAAGCTGTTCGTTCATATAAAAGCGGACAGGGCCGAGCGGCTCCAGGATGCCGTCGATCGGACGCTCGTCGTCGCTCCATACAAGACCGAATACGTAAGCGAAGTCGCCCGGCTTCGACTGCGGCAGCTTGCCGCCCAGCTCCATGTCGTAAAGCCCTTCCGCGTTTTGCAGAACGCCCGTCTTGGCGAAGGCGCGCAGCGCGAAGGGAACCGGCGGGTTGGCTCCGACATAGCGTCCCGCTATCAGTTCCACGATACGGTGATCGTCGTCGCCGAACGCATAGCGCGCGCTCTCGCGCGGATCCATATAAACAGTCACCGGTCATTCCTCCTTTCGATCCGTCCCGGACAGCCGAATGTCGAACGTCCGGTCGTAGGGGGTCACAAGATTGACGAGCAGCGCCGCACAGCCGGACGGCAGGGCGGCGCCGCGGATCGCCGCCGTCCGATGCTCGTGCGCGCCGCCGGTGAGCTCGATCCGGTCGGAGCCCGCCGAGTAACAGACCGCACCTTCGCGCCAAAATTGAGCGCCGGCCCCCGCCGGACTCAGCCCGTCGCCGTCGATTTCGCCGGCCGGGTCGAATACGAACGAAATTTGCGTCAGCATGGCATCCGGCATCCCGCAATGAACGCGCAGTCTCCAGCCGTCCGCCGTCCGCGTCAGCTTCACGCCGACGCGATGCCGCTGAAGGTGAGTCACCTCGCGAAGATGATGCGGCAGCAAGTACCATGGGCTGACCGGGCCGCCGCTTGCGGCGGGTAGCCGATCGGCAGGTATGGGGCCGTAATAGCCCTTCGCTTCTTCGCCGAACAGCCGGTAGCCGTCTTCGAGCGGTTCCAGGCCGTTCATCCTGACATAGCCCGGCTCGAAAGACGAGGCGATCTGCACGGCGAGCAGACGGGCGGCGCCGTGGCGCAGCGCGAAGAAGGAATTCGTCTCCGTCATGACGGTCACGCTCGTTCTGCCGTACCGCTCGCGCGCGATGGGGGCGCCGAATTCGGGATGCAGCCGGCTGTGGTGGATGTGCCCGCCGTGTCCGGCCGACGCCATCTCCGCCAGATAGCGTTCGCGCGGGAACGTGCCGTTGATGACGACCCGGTAGTTGTCCGGCAGCTTGCCGGGCTCGGGGACCGGCTCGAGCAGCTCCGGACGAAGCAGGCAGCCGAGCAGGCCGTTGTTCGGCGCGCTGCCGGGATGGTTGAGTGCATCGCCGGCGAGCTCGGCCAGCGCCGCGAAGAGCGGATCGTGATCGCGGTGCGCCATCAGCTTGGCGGGGAGAAAATAGCCGGACAGGTCGTGCTTATGGCCGAAATCCTGCCGGCCGGAATAATCGGTGACGACTTCGCCGTCTGGATGGACGAGATAGGCCATCATGCGCAAATTGCGGCGGACCGGCTCGAGCAGTTCGGGTCGGCCGAGGAGGTCTGAGGCATGGATCAGCATGAGGTCGCTCACGCTGTTGTAAATGCCGTTGCTTCGTTCCGTCCATTCGCCGTCCTCCGTACAGTCGATCCCCTCGGCGAGCCATTGCCCGGCCCGAGCGGCCAGCTCGCGCTGTCCGGTCAGCTTGTGCAGGAAGCCGAGCGCGGCGGCCAGCACCCAGCGATGGTTCGGCGTATGGCAGCCGCCGGTCGCCAGTGCCGGCGCCGTCCGCTCCAGAAACAGCCGCAGGTTGCCGCGCGTCCGGTCCAGCGCTCTCCAATCCTGCCGTGACAGCAGTTCCAGCACCTGCGCAAGGCCGACGACGACGAAGGCGGTATCCGGCGGCGAATGCAGGTTCGTCCAGCCGGGCGAGATCGTGCCGTCGTCGTGCTGGAATCGGAGCATGAATTCCGTCGCCAGCTCGAGCCGCATTGCAAGCTCGGTGTCGCGGTAGTACCGGGATTCCCGGCTGGCGAGCGCGCAAGCCCAAATGGCCATCGTCATCGGCGTTCCCGTATGGCTCGGCCATGGAATGCCGTTCTCGGGATCGCACACCCCGCCGCGGAACCGGCTGGCGGAATCCATCGTCTGGCGCTCCAGTCCGTCCTTTGTCCAGTAATCGTTGACCGCTATCAGCTTCTCGTACAACCTCATGCCGCTCATCCTCTCTCCCTCACTCCTTCGGCGCCGTTCCGTTTTGAAGCGTCCGCCTGATCAGGGCGGGCTCGGCCTCGATTTTCAAAATTTCCTCGTATAACGTATAACCGAACCCAGGGAACAAACAGTGTCTCCGGATCGGGATAATCGTAATCGACGAACGTCGTAGACGGCCGGAACCGGTGAAACGATTGCTGGTATTGACGCGGCGACGCTTCGCTGTCGCGAAGCAACGAGACGCCGATGCGCACGGGGAAGAACGGCTCGTTCCGGTCAAAGCGCAATTTCGGCGCATACGCGGCCGAATGGCGGGTGTCCGTCATCGGCCATACGCCTCCAGTGACGCCAGCTTGCCCAGCAGGAGCTCGTGGCTTCTTTCGATTTCATCCGGCCGGCAGGCGGCCTTCAGCTCGTACACTTTCACCGGCGCGGCTGCGATGATCGGCAGAAACCGGTCGAAATACGCCGGATCGCCGCTGTGCACATAGGGGCACCAATGATCGGACAGCCCGACCGACTCGTGGATATGAACGCCGACGACGCGATCCTTGACCGCCTCCATATCCTTCAAGTTGTCGTACAAGCCCATCCGCTCCATCATCATGCCGTGGCCGAAATCGTACCAGAGTCCGACGGGAGCATCCTTCAGTCGGTCGAATATGCGGCGCGCCTCCCGCAGCGTCGGTATTTGGTAGCAGCGGGAGCGCGTCTCGATGCCGATCGTTACGTCCCAGCCTTTGGCGGCGATGCGCTCGCACACTTCCTCCAGGCTGTCGCCGATTCGCTCAAGATAGCGGCCGCTCAGCGATTCGCGACGCCCGATCATTTCGTTCCACAGCTGCCGGTAGCCGTCCGAATCAAGGCCTTGCTCGCGGTAAAGGCGTTTGAGCGCTTCGTCGATATTATAGTCGAACGGCACTTCGCCGGGATGGACGACAACCGCCTCGGCGCCGTATCGATGGGCGTATTCCGCCGATCTGACGAGCAGCTCGATCGCGCGCCGACGTTTGTCCTTATCGTCGAACCCGAGCAGCGCGGAGTCGGTCCCGTAATCGGGATCGGAAACGTGAGGAAACGTGTTGTGCACGCTGGAAACGCCGATTTCGCCGCGTTCGATCATCGGCTCGATCGTCTCCAGCAGCTCCGGCGAGACGTTATAGTTGAGCTCCACGCGACGGAAACCAAGCTCCGCGATTTCCGCGATCATAGCGCTTCCGACGGTATGCCGTTTGATGTTCCAGCAAGTCGAAAACGAATACTCCCCTTTGTCCTTTCCCATTTTGGTTCTCCTCCTTGCCGTTTGGTCCGGCACCGCTTCATGTTCATCCTTTCACCGCGCCCAGCATGACACCGTTGACAAAATACCGCTGAAGCCACGGATACACGAGCAGAATCGGCACTGTTGCAAACATGACGCTGGCCGCTTTCAGGCTTTCGGGCTGCAGCATCGACTGCCCGGACGCGCCTTCGAGCTGCATCAGCTCGCTGATCATATTGTTCTGGACGAGCTGATACAGTTTGAGCTGAAGCGGATACATCTCCGGACTCGTAATATACAGAAGCGTATCGGTGAAGCCGTTCCACCGGCCGACGGCATAGAACAGACTGAGCGTTGCAATAACAGGCAGCGACAGCGGCACGATAATGCTGACGAGCGTCCGGAAGTAGTCGCTGCCGTCGATTTGCGCCGATTCCTCCAGACTGTCCGGGATGTTTTGAAAAAACGTGATCAAAATGATCAAATAGAACGGGCTGATGAGCCCCGGCAGCACGAGCGCCCAGATCGTATCGAGCAGATGCAGGCTGCGCACCAGAATATACTCCGGGATGAGTCCGCCGCTGAAAAACATGGTAATGATAATCATGAACATGACCGGCTTGCGGCCCTTCAGCCTCGTCTTCGACAGCGGATAAGCCGCGGCGATCGTCATCAGCATGCACAAAACCGTGAACAGGCAGACGAGCAGGACCGTGAAACCGAGCGAGCGCATCATCGACATATCGGAAAATACTTGCTTGTAGGCGCCCCAGTTCAGCTCGACCGGAACGAGACTGACTTCTCCGGACATGATCGCGCGGGCCGAGCTTAGCGAAATGGCCAAAATGTGGAGAAACGGAGCCAGACATAGCAGCACAAAAAACGACAGGGCGACGAAATTGACCGCGTCGAACGCGCGGCCGGCACGGCGTTGGTTCATATGTCATACGCTCCTTTCCGTAGTGCGGGAACCTTCGTCCGCCAATCGCGGCTTACAAAATGCTTTGCCCCGCCAGCTTGCGGGATGCGTAGTTGGCGCCGAGTACGAATACGAGCCCGACGACCGCCTGGAACAGGCCGACTACCGTGGCAAGCGTATATTGGCCGGATTCGATGCCGATGCGGTAGACGAACGTGCTGAGCACGTCGGCATAGTCGCGCACCGCCGTATTGCCGATAATGTAAGGACGTTCGAAGCCGATGGCGATCATGTTGCCCAGGTTGATGATGAGCAGCGTCACGATCGTCGGCTTGAGGGCCGGGAGCGTAATGCTCCATATTTTTCTCAGCCTGCCTGCTCCGTCCACATCCGCCGCTTCGAACAGTTCGCGGTTGATGCCGGTCAGGGCCGCCAAATAGATGATCGTGCCCCAGCCGGCGCTTTGCCATACGCCGACCGCCAGATAGGTGACGAGCCAGTACGTCTTGTCGGTCAAAAACGGAACCGGGTCGAAGCCGAGCGATGTCACGACATTGTTGATCATGCCGGATTGCGTGCCGAACACCTGATACACGATGCCGCCGATAATAACCCAGGAAATAAAATGCGGGATGTACAAAATCGTCTGCGACAGCTTTTTGAACCAGACGAACTTCATCTCGTACAGCATGATGGCCAAAATGAGCGGCGCCGGGAACGAAACGAGCAGATCGAAAAAGTTGAGCATAAGCGTGTTGCGCAGCGTCTTGTAGAAGTCGGCCATCGCGAACACTTCCCGGAATGCGTCAAATCCGATCCATTTGCTGCCGGTAATGCCCTCGAAAAAATTGAAGTCCTTGAATGCGATAACGATGCCGTACATCGGACCGTATTTGAACACGGCGAAATAGATGACGGGCAGGACGAGCAGCGCGTATAGCTGCCAGTGCCGGCGAAAATATCCGATCGCGTTCATCGTCGGCCTCCTTTCGTTTTACGACGCGTAAAGGGAAGAGGACGAAAGCGCCCTCGTCCCCTCTTGTGCGCGAGTCGATCGACCGCAGCCATTATTCGGTCATCTCCCGGTAAGCCTCCGTCCGCTCGTCCAGTATCGCCTGGCCGCCGCTGGCCATGTAGTCTTTCATCATCGTTTCGTACGTACTCTCGAATTGCTCCGGCTTGACCATCGTCGTCCTGACGAATATTTCGTTGAACTTTTCGAGCAGCGAAGTGCCGTATTTGGCTTGCGCCTCAATCGGCTTGTCGAACAGAACCGGTTTGATCGTATCCGTACGGGAAATCGTCAGCGCGCGGCGCGTCTCCTCCTGATAGGCCTCCGGCATCCCGAGAACGTACGCCTCGACGTTTTTGTCCGGATCGCCGAGCTGTTTGCCGTTGGAGATGATCGCCATGTCGCCCTGGTTGTACAGCCGGTTTTTCGCTTCCTCCGAAGGGTTCGCAATCATGACCGGAATGCCGTCCTGCAGCGTGTAGTTCTCGCCTTCGACACCGTTCTGCATGTGGAACAGATGGTCGCCCGACGCCATCCAGTCCAGGTATCGGATCGCCTCGACCGCGCGCTCGCTCGATTTCGGAATCATGATGTACATGCCGATCGGCGCGTATTCCGGTTTCGGATGCTTCCCTTCCTCGTTCGTGTAGACATCGACGGCGGAAAGCTTGGCGCCGGGAACGTTTTTTTGCAGCGTAGCGTAGACGCCGTCCGCATAGAACGGGTTCATGTCGTCCTCGCTGAAGAAGCCGACCAGTCCTTTCGACACGTCCTCGTTCAATTTGGTTTTGTCCTTGTCCAGTCCGAAATCGGGGCTGATGAGTCCTTCGTTGTACAGCTTGTTCATAAATTGCAGAGCGTCCTTGAAGCCCGGCAGCAGAATCGGGTAATCGCGGGAGCCGAGCTGCTGGGTCAGCGTATAGCGCTGCTCTTCCGTGACCGGCTTGATGAACGACCAGATGAGCGGCTCGTATTGAGCCGGCGCGATCGTCATGCCGAGCGGGATCGTTTTGCCGCCGGTCCGGCCGGGATCCTTCTCTTTGAACGCCTTGAGCGTCTCGTACAGCTCCTCAGTCGTCTGCGGCACCGGAAGCCCGAGCGCGTCGAGCCAGTCCTGGCGGATGAAGGAGGCGTATTTGCCGAGGTGGGACCGCTTGGCCGGCAAAGCGTACTGTTTGCCGTAGACCCGGCCGTAGGCCAGCGTCTCTTCGCCGAGGAATGCCTTAAGGTTCGGGCCGTGCTCGTCGAGCAGCTCGCCGAGATCGGCCAGCCCGCCTTGCTGCGCGTACCGGTAGAAGGTGCCCGAGTCGTAGGTGAAGACGATGTCCGGCACGTCGCCGCCGCTGGCCATCAGCACGTTAAGCTTCTTCACTTCCTCGGATCGCGGGACAGGCACGTATTCCAGCTTGATGTTGTTCGGCGTGCCGAAGTTGTCCTGGGCGTACCGGGTCAAATAGTTGTTCGTAACGGAAGAACCTGCCGGCGAGTTCCCCCGGTCGAACACTTCGATCTTGAGTGTGACCGGCTTGCCGGAGGCGTTGCCGCCGCTCTCCGGCCGCTCGCCGCCGCATGCGGTGACGAGCAGCGAGCAGGCGATCGCGAGCGCAACCAGCATGATTGCTTTTCTTCCGCTCCGTCTTTTGACGCCTGTCCGTTTCGTCGCTCTCTCCATTGTGTCAACCCCTTTGCCTTTGGTCGATTTACACCGGGGTCGGCGATTTTGAATGCGCTTTTATTTGCGGGTTTGATGCCGGCGCTCCGGATGGCATCAGTATGGCACGGCGGTACGCACACCGGCAATAAACCAGTTTCCGATAGGCCAACCGATGCGCAGAACCCGCGCCGCGAGCGCCTTTTTTTCCAAATCGGCCGCACCGTTTTCCCGTTATAAACCGATTTCAAACGGGCATCTCGTTCCGCATCCGTTGCTATTGGGCGCGTCGATTAGTCGAGCCGGCTGGTCGTCAAAGCCGGTCATGCCGCCGCGCCGCGGCTTGCCGGCTGCTGTGACGCGGCTTGTCCGCCGCCGTGCGGCAAGTTTTGCCGGCGCCGCTATTGCGGAGCGGAGGGGTGCATTTTCAACCGGCGATAATCGCTGGGCGTGACGCCTACGGTCCGTTTGAATACCCTCCCGAACGTAATCGAATTGGCGTAACCGACCTTCAGCGCGATATCCTGTATCGTGTCGTCTCCGTACGCAAGCAGCCGTTCGGCATGCTGCATCCGCAGCCGGACGAGATAGTCGACGAATTTCATGTCATATTCCAGTTTGAATAGGTAGCTGGCGTATTTGCCCGAAATTTGGAACCGGTCGCTCAGATGCTTCAGCGACAGATCCGGATTCGCGAAATTTTCCTGAATGTAAGCGCGCATCTCCGCGATCATCGCCTTGTAGCTCTTCGTTTCGCTGATGGCGACATAGGTGCGGTAGATTTCGTTCAAGTATTCGAGCAGTAAAGCTTTCATTTCGCGGAGCGATGGCGCGTACGCGAACCGGCTTCGCCATAGCTCGGCCTGCTCTCCTTCGAAATAGCCGCCGAGATTGCCGGACAATTCCTTCAGTTCGCGTCCCAGCAGTTGCAGGAGCAGCCGCAGCAGTGAATGAATGTCCTCGTCTCTGGGGGCGTCGGCCTCCAGCTGCCTGAAGAGCAGTTCCAACTTCTCCCGCCACGTCTCGTCAGTCAGACGAAACTTCTGAACGCATTCCGTACATAATTGCATATACTTGTACATTTCGTGCTGTGCGCCGTTCGGCAGATCGTCGCTGGTCGCCACCGCATCGCGTCCGATCGACAGTTGATGATCCATTGCCGTCAGCGCCGCGCAGTAAGCCTCGTGCAGCCCGCGCCAGCCATCGACGACGGAGCCGATGCCGAACGAGAGCGGAATTCGCAGCCGCTCCTCCATCCATGCGCGGGCGACGGAGGCGGTGCGCCTGAGCCGCGTTTTCACCGATAAGGCGTCGCCGTCCGCCGCAAGAATAAAGGCGATCCGGTCGGGAGCGGCCCATTCCCCCCAGGCGTACAGCTCTTCGCTAAGCGCCAGCTCCTGCATGACATTGCCCAGCGCGTATTTCATCAAGTTCTGCTCGCCTGGGGAATAATCGGACTGAAACGACTCGTACTGCTCAAGCCTGGCGATTACAACCGCGTAGCGCTCCTTCTCCGGCAGCGGGTTCAGCTTGCTCAGCCGCTCGCCGATATGACGTCCCCGTTCGCCGGCGATCAAATCGAGGAACAGCTGGCGGCGCTGTATGGCGGCGCTTTCCCGCTTTTCCTTCTCGTAATCCCTTGCCTGATCGATCAACTTTTCCAGCGCCCGGTCGATCACCGCCAGATCGTCCAGCTCGCGCCCGGTTCCTTCGTTTCGGAGCTGCAGCGTCTGTATGCGGTTGACCATAAGCCGGATCGGCTTATAGTTGCGCTTCGTAATCCAGATCAGGTAGACGATCGCCGCCGCGAACGTGAGAGAAGCGATCGCAACCCACACATACGATATGACCGACACCCAGCCGAACAGTTGTCCCGCTTGAATGCCGCTCTCGAATGTCCAGCCGAGCCGCTCGGATCTTGCTGTCGTCAGCACCTTGCCTTCCGCGGCTGCGTCGTCGCCGTCGTCGGGCGGGTAGACAAGTTGACCGGCCGCGTCGCGGACCCGCATAAAGGATAATTGACGGTTCGTCATGCCGCCGATCATTTTTTCAATCTCATACAGGTCCACGTTGATGACGATGAGGCCGTCGTCGCCGAACGGCAGCGGCGCCCGCTTGTACATGGAAATGACGGCGGCCGGCTGGGCGATTTCCGATTCCCGGTATTCCCGGGAGGGCGACCAACCGCGATACTCGAGATTGTTCCACGCCTGGCCGATGAAGGCACGATCCCCGAACGACGACAGCTCCGATTGGCCGTGATCGGTCAGGATGGTACCGTCCGCCCGGCGGTATACGTACACCGAATGAATCAGCTTGTTGTCCTCCATTATCGCGCGCAGGCTGCGGACAACCGCATATTTGACCTCAAGGTCGGTCGACCGGTTCATATAGAGAGTGAAGTTCGGATTTTTCGCTGCTTCGTTTAGAATCGTCATCTCGATTTCGCGAACCGCGCGCTCGACTCTGTCGATCGTATAGCCTGTCGCGATGCCGTCGGCCTTTTTCGTCTCCTTGCGCGTTGTTTCGTTCACGACGATGTAGGACAGGAAGATGATGATGGAGAATGCGAGCACCAGAATAGGGAAGTAGGAAAAGAGCAGACGAAAATACCAGTTGCGCATCATCGCGGAACCCCCCCGGATACATAATAGTCGGAACTCAAGTGCGCAAGGATCGGTGCGAAGGTTTGAAGCGCGAAATAAGGGCTGCGGCGTCCGTTTAGAACCGCCGACATGCCGAACGACAATTCACACGAGTTATGTAAGCGTTACCAATTATGCATTAGCGTCAGTTTAAGCGGTTTACCTTAGGGATTATTGTAACATATCGTTTCTGGAAAAAGCCATGTGGTAGTCGCCGAGCCGGGGGGGCGCGAGCAAATAAGGAGGCCCTGAGGGGGCGCAAACGGGTGCCCGGCGTAGTAGGCGCGCTGAGGTATGCAATGTGAAGGAGGGCGAGGGAATAGAGCCCTGAGGCACGCAACGTGGAGTCCGGTGGGAAGGCGCGGACAAATAGGGCCCTGGGGGTTCGCAATCAGGCGTCTGGCAGAGGAGGGAGGGAATAGGGTTCTGAGGTACGCAATGTGAAGTCCATCGGTGCGCCTGCTTTCAACGCCCCTAGTCTCCCGGCAGATTGCTTTGGCGAAATCCTGCAAAAGTGCAGGAATTTTGGCCCGAATAGATGACTATGGGGTAAAATCCTGCGAAAGTACAGTAATTTTTTACGATTTTCGCCTGTTTGGCTTAAACGGATTAAAAAAACTGTATTATCGCAGGAATTTTTGCATTTTGGGTATTTTGCGCCCGAAAAACCTGTACTTTTGCAACTTTTTGTTCATCGTACCGATGCAAACGGGTGCCCGGCGTGGTAGGCGCGGACGAATAAGGCCCTGGAGGTACACATCAGGCGTCCGGCGGGTTAGGCGCGGACGAATAGAGCCCTGGAGGTTCGCAAACGGCCGGCCGAGTGATTCGGCGCGAGGCTTCCCGCCTTTTTTCCCGCTCAGGAGAAGAAGATCGTGCGAATATTGTTGGCGGCCAGAACGAACAATACGGCGATGCCGATGGCGGCGAGAATGTTGCTCGCTGCTTTGTTCTTGAGCTCGCCCATCACCGCCTTGTCGTTGGCCACGGCGAACATGGCGATGCCGATGACCGGCACGATAATGACGGTGACCGCCTGGGCCAATACGATCATCTCGAGCGGCGCAGAACCGAAAATAAGGGAGACCAAAGCGCCGATCGCCATCACGAGCATAATGCATACGCGGACGCTGCGGTCGCTCAGCTTGCTTCCCAGGTCAAGCGCTTCGGCCAGCATCACGCCGCCGATCGTCGCGTTCCCCGTCAGGGAGGAGAAGGAAGCCCCGAACAGGCCAAGCAAAAAGACGTCGTTGGCCCAGCTGCCGAAGACGGGCTCGAGCGCTTTACCCATGTCACCGGCGGAGACGATTGTCGTCCCTTGGGGCAGCAGCACCGCCGCCGCGCTGATCATGATCATGGATGAGATCAGGCCGAGAATGATAATGCCGGAGAAGCTTTCGCGGATGCCGTGCTTCCGGTCGGCCTTGGTCAGTCCTTTCTCCCGGACGAGATAGGATTGGTAGAACGCGCCGACGATGCTGAACGTCGTGCCGACCAATCCGATCACGAGCAGGATGGAGCCGTCCGGCACGACCGGGACGAGACCGCTCAATATGCCGCCGATGCTCGGTTTGACCATGATCAGCGTCAGCAGGAAAGCGGCGATCATCAAGGCGACCATGGCGAGCATCAGCTTTTCGAGAACGACGTAAAAGTTTTTGGTGAACAACAGGGACATGCCGATCACAGTCGTCAAGACGATCCACAAGACGGTGGAGGTTCCGGTCAGATCGGCGATGGCGAGCCCGGAGCCGATGGCATTGCCGGACTGGAACGAGGCGGTGACGAGGAAGGCGCCGATGCCGATCAGGACGGAGGCGGTCTTCCCCCATTTCGCCCGGATGAGAGCCAGCAAGGAGCGGTCCGAAGCCATGCCGATGCGGGCGCTCATAGCGGTAAAGACGAGCATGAACAGAACCGACAGCACGAGCGCCCAGAACAGGCTGTACCCGTACAGGCTGCCGATTTTGGACGTCAGGGTAATGCTGCCGGGACCGAGCACCAGCGCGGCGGTAATCAAGGATGGTCCCAACGTGCCGAGCCACTTTCTGAATGAGGAAGGAATGGTTTGCCGATCATCTGACAGCGCTTTCATCAATAAACCTCCTCTATAGTTCCGATTGTATTGTTATTGTAAGAGGATGGCAGGTATTGCGACAAGACTTTAAATCGTCTCTAAATATCCGCATCCGCATCCGGATCGGGATCGGGAAATATCGGCGAAAAAAGCCCGGGAGCGGCCTGACGGCTGTCAGGACTCGCTTACCCGGGCGTTGCGCGTTTTGGATATGATTTTGCGGATGCTGTCTTCCGACAGGTGATAGAGGCGCTCCAGCTCGGCGATCGAGCAGCCGCTGCGATAGCTGCGCCAAATTTCCTCGTTCCGCCTTCAGCTTGCGCGTTCCGCTTAATTCGCCCCATTTGGCGCGCCGGTCGTTTTTTTTCGGAATATAGATCAATTCGCCGTCGATGTACTTCTGCAGCTCCTGGAGAAGGCTAGGGGGAAGCACATCTCTTCCATTTTTGTAATGCCCCATTGAAAACCTCCTTCGATTGACGCGAGCGAAATGCGTATGCCTGTTCATCTGCAATAGTCCGAAATGCCATGATGACGGCTCCTCCTTTCATGATAATGTGATGTCCGAAAAGACAAAAAAACCGTGGAGTTCCAAATGATCCACGTTACTGCGCAGCCTTGCGGCCGCTACTTCTTCTATAATCATTATAAGTAAATACTTTCCAATGCCGCAACAAAATAAATAAAGCAGATTGCCGCCAAATAGGGAGAGGCCCCGCAGGGCCTCTCTTGTACGGGCTTCGCTTACGCGAAGACCACCTCATGGATCTGAATCATTTCGATCAGCCTCCTTTCCGCTCGATTCGTCGGCCCGACACTTTAATTAACGCATATGGCGATTGCAGCCGGCAAGCGAAAGAACGGTTATAACCGTTTTTCACACACGGAGGAAATATCCGCGAACATTTAAAATGAAAAATATATCTTTCAATCGTATGAAAACGATGTTACAATAAAGATCATGCGCCCTGAAAAGGCTGCAGAACAAGCCGACGCTTCATGTTTCCATCCTGCGGGAAAGAAGGAGAATCGAAGGATGAAGAAAGAACTGAAACGGATGCAGACCTCCAATCCGATTTTGATGATTTCCAGCATATACAATTCGTTGACCAAGGCGGAGAAGAAAGTGGCCGACGCGGTTCGCGACAATCCGGAAGAAGCGGTCATGTTTACGGTTACCGATCTGTCGGAGAAGGCGGGCGTAGGCGAAACGTCGGTCATCCGGTTTTGCCGCAAGCTCGGTTTTCGCGGTTATCACGATTTCAAGCTGGCCGTCGCGCAGGATCTGGTCCATCTTCCCAGCTATATAACAGGGGAGATCGACGAGTTGGACGAATTCGACGTCATTATCCGCAAGATGACCCAGAACCATGAAAGCATACTGAAGAGCACGATGGATCTGCTTCGTCTGGAAAGCCTGCAAGAGGCCGTCGAGCTGCTTGTCAAGGCGAACAAAATCTATATTTACGGCGTCGGCTCCTCCGGCATTACCGCGCTGGATGCGCATTACAGGCTGATGCGTCTCGGGATGAACGTGGAAGTGCAGCGCGATTCGCATATTATCGCCATGTCGGCGGCGCTGGCCGGTAAAGGGGATGTCGTGCTCGGTATTACGACCTCCGGCAGCACGAAGGACCTGGTCGATCCGATCGCGGAGGCGAAGCGCAACGGAGCCGGCGTCGTCTGTCTGACGAGCCACGCCAAGTCGCCGATCACCCAGATCGCCGATGCGGTGCTGCTCATCCCGTCGAAGGAGACGCCCTTCCAGGGAGGCGCGCTGACGACCAAAATTGCGCAAATCCACGTCATCGACATTGTGGCGACGCTCATTGCCATCACGAAGAAGGAAACGGCTTACGCCTCGGTCAAAAAGACGGCGAACGCGGTGGCGGACAAACTGTATTAAAAGGACAAGCGACTTGTTGAGAGGACAAACGGACTCTTTAAAGGACAAACGGACTCGTTAAAAAGGCAAGCGAAAAAGTACAAACGGACTCGTTATTGGACAAGAAGACACGTTAAAGGACAACCGAACTTGTTGAAAAGACAAGCGGACTTGTTGAAAGGACAACCGAACTCGTTAAAAGTACAAGCGGACTCGTTCGGAGGGGAGAAAGCATGACGGAACTGGCTATCGGCGTCGACATCGGCGGGACGAAGATGCACGCGGCAGCGGTGGATCGGACCGGGCGCATCGTACTGGAGCGGATTGCGCCGACGCTGGCGCAGGAAGGGGGCGAAGCCGTTCTGTTGCGCGCGCTTGAGCTGACCGGCGCCGTGCTCGCCGAAGCGGAACGTCTGTCCGGCGCCCGCCTGGCGGGAATCGGCATCGGCAGCGCCGGGCAGATCGATTTCGCGACGGGGAAGGTCGCCTATGCCGGCGGGACGATGCCGGGCTGGACCGGCATCCCGCTCGGCGCGGCGGTGAAGGAGCGGTTCGGGCTGCCGGTATGGACGGACAATGACGTCAACGTCTTTGCCGTCGGGGAGAAAGCGCTCGGCGCCGCCCGCGAATTCGACCATTTTGTCTGCCTGATGCTCGGCACGGGCGTCGGGGGCGCGATCATGGAAGGCGGACGGCTCGTGCGCGGCGCGTTCGGCGGAGCGGGAGAGCTCGGCCATCTGTCGGTCAATTTCGACGGTCCGCGCTGTTACTGCGGCAATTACGGCTGTCTGGAGCTGTACGCTTCCGGCACGGGAATCGCCCGTCTCGCCCGCGAACAGGCGGCTGCGGAAACAGCCGCTGCCGGTACGGACAAAGCGGATGGCGCGGCCGGCGTGCCGGAAGGCGGTTCGGAAGGACCGGATTCCCATGCGGTCATTCGAGGCTGGCTCGCCGGGGAGCCGTGGGCGGTCCGCATTATGGACAAGGTGGTGCTGGCGCTCGGAACAGGCATCAGCAGCCTGGTGCATACGTTCAATCCGCAGGCCGTTATTATCGGCGGCGGCGTCGCCGCGACGGGCGAGCCGCTCATGGCGGCGATTCGCGAGCGCGTCAAGGCGCAGACGTATCCGTCCATGGGCGGGCATCTCCGCATTTTGCCGGCGGGACTCGGCGCCGGCGCCGGCGTCATCGGAGCGGCCGCGCAGGTGTGGGTGTACGGCTAGCAACCGCAACCGCACGTGCACACGCGCCTTCGCCGATATAATGTCCGGAACCGCGAAGCGGGGATGTCCGGCGGGACATCCGGTTTTCCGCGGCCGGAACCGTTTTTTCGATTTTATTGTAAGCGCTTTACTCATGTACTTGTGTGCGTCGATGTTGCCAAGGAGGTGAGGCGGTACTGCAACAGACATCAATGTCCGACACAGTCAAAACCGAACCGAATGGGAGGATGACGTAATGAGAAAGCGAACGATTACGACGGCGGTTGTTCTCGTATTGGCGATCGTGCTGTCGGCGATGGCCGGGGAAGGGGCGGCGTATGGCGCCGATGATCCGGAGCCGAAGGGGCAGCCCGGGGAAGAGGCACTGTCAGTTGCGGAGGCGCACGCGCCGGACGGGGCGTCGATCGGCATCACGGATGTCAACCGGCCAATCCGGGCGGCCGACGAGCTGATTCTGTTCACCCGCGAGCATGCGTCCGACAAGACGGACGGCAACGCTTATTCGGCCGCCGTAACCGCCGAGTATTTCGACGGCAAGTATACGGTGACGGACGTGAAGGCGCGGGTCGGCGCCGTCCCGATTCCGACGAACGGCTTTGTGCTGTTCGGCCACGGGACGAGCGAGCAGTGGCTGCTCGAGCATTTGAAGGCGGGCGACGAAGTGACCGTGACCGGCATCGACCTGCCCGAGCCGGTCGACGGCAGGCAGCTGCAGCTCGAGGACGGATCGAGCGTTAACGTCGACGGTGTCGACGAGGAGCGCAGCGCTGACGGCGTAACTTTGTATACGAGCGCATACGGGACGTCGACGCCGCCTTACGGAGCGGATACGGCCGAATACATCGTGACCGGGGACACCGTCGCCGGCATTCAGTCCGACGGCGCCAAAGGAACTTTCATTCCGGCGAACGGTTATGTCATTTCCGCTTCGGGCGCCGCACGAGCGCTGCTTGCAAGCGTCGAGGTCGGGCAGACGGTGCGCGCGCTGAACCTTGACATCCCGATCTTGCCCGAGCGGTACGCGCAGATTCGCGATATCGTCGTGCCGATCGACGACGTGAACGGGGTACGCGACGCGAACGAAGTGGTGCTGTATTTGCCCGATTACGGGGCGACGACCGGCACGAACGCCTGGGGGATGGAATTGACGGTCGTAAACGACGTCGTCACGAACATCGTCGGCTTTCGCCCGGACCCTGCGAATCCGGGCGGTTTCCTCGACAACAATTCGCCCATCCCGGCGGATGGCTACATCATATCGGTTCAAATCGGAAGTGCCGCGTATGCGGCGCTGAACGGCCAAGTCGCCGTAGGAGACGGGGTGAAGCTGGTATTGGACAACCAGACGCTATACAAGGCGGCCAAAACGGCATACGACGCCGTCAATCCGAAGACGCGCGAAGACAACCCCGGCGGCTACGACGAGGCGACGAATACGCCGTATCCCGGATTGCGCGGTCCCGATCAGCTTATCGTGTATGACGGCGGCTACGGGCAACCGTCGACCGGAACGAATCCGTGGGGGCTCGAAGTGACGGTGAACGCCGACGGCAAAGTCGTCTCCATCGGCGGCAACGACAGCGCCATTCCGGACGGCGGACTCGTGCTATCCGGCCACGGAGCCCAGGCGTCCTGGCTGGCCGCCAATGCGCAGATCGGCGCCACGGTAAGGGTGAACCGCGAAGCGAAGACGGTTCTGCTGCTGTTCACGCCGGAGTCGTACCTGGACAAGGCGGAGATCGGCTTCGCGAACATCGGGCGCGAGCTTGCGTCATCCCGCGAACGGTTCCTTGACGTGCCGTACGGAGAGATCGAAAACCGAATCGCCCAGGCGGAGCAGGCCTATGCGGAAGCGGAAGCGCATTTGCGGGACAACGGAGTCGAAGGCTTATCCGATATTTTGAACCGGCTGGAACGTTTCCTGAACGAAGCCGGCTATATGAATGTCGAATCACGCGGCGTCGAGCACCGGGGGCTCTGGCTTCGCCCCAAAGAGCAGACGGTCGAGCAGGTCCGGGAACATCTGACGGCCATCAAGGCGCTGAACATCAATGCGGTTTATCTGGAAACGTGGTGGGACGGCTATACCGCATTCCCGACCGACAATCCGCTGACCGGGCTCAATCCGATCTACAACGGCTTTGACGTGCTAGGGGCCTACATCGAGGAGGGCAAGAAGCTGGGGATCGAAATTCACGCCTGGGTGGAAAACTTTTTCGTCGGCGGAAATAAAAAAGGGCCTGTGCTGGAAATCCATCCCGAATGGACGATGCTCAGCCGCAAGGGAGACCCTTACGAATCGAGCGCAGGCAGCGACTTCAAATATTACTATCTCAACCCGGCGCTTCCGGATGCGCGGGACTTCGTCTCGTCGGTGTACAAGGAGCTGCTGACCCAATATGATGTGGCGGGCCTCCATCTCGACTACACCCGTTATCCGGGGGCCGGCGATTATACGAATGATCACGGTTACGAGCCCTATACCCGGGAGTTGTTCAAAAGCGAGTACGGCGCCGATCCGCTCGATCTCCATCCCGGCGATGCGCTGTGGGAGACGTGGCTGGAGTTCAAAATCGGCATCATCAATACATGGGTCGACCGGGTCGTCGCGGAAGCGCGCGCCATCAAGCCGGACTTGTCGATTACGGCGGCCGTATGGCCGAACTTCGAGAGTGCTCCCGCGCTGCTCGCCCAGCGGGCCAAAGACTGGGTAGACAAAGGCTACATCGACACACTGTTCCATATGTCGTACCATCCGGACGCCTCGCTCGTCGTCGAAGACGCGAGGAAGACGCTCGCCGTAGCCGGAGGAAAGTCGCTTTCCGCTTCCGGGGTCGGGACGTTCATCGGACTGACGAAGGAGGAGCTTGCCCGGCAAATCGCCGGCGTCAACGCGGAAGGGCTGCACGGCAGCGCGCTGTTCGAGTTCGAATCGTTGTTCTCCGGCCGCTACGGCGATATTTTGAAGCCGGGCGTTTACCGGAACGAGGCGGTCTTCCCCGCCTTCGGAAAGACCGCTCCTTATGAAAAGCTGTTCGCAGAAATGGAGCGGAAAATCGATGACATCTATGTGCCGTTCGGCGGCATGCCGGCCAAATCGGTGAAGAAGCTGGAGAAGCAGCTCGAGAAACTCAAGAGCGCACTCGATCGCGACGACGGTGCGCTGACCGCCAAGACGGCCCGCAAGCTGGAGAACGAGCTCGGCAAGCTGCGCCGCGAGATCGAAAGCGACCGCGCGCTTCATGCCGAAGTAAAGCTGCGGATGACCGCAGACCTCAAGCTGGCGGAAGACCTGCTGGGCGTTTATCAGTCCCGGTAAAAGTAAAGAGTTGAAACTGATCCCGCCCCCGTTTTGCCGGATTCCGCATGGCAAGACGGGGGCGGGTTGCGTTTCGGAGCCATAGGTCCGATCGACGGTGCATGCCTTATGCCCGATTCGCCGGTCCATCATCCTTCGCGTGCATTGTTGCTTGAGATCCTGTAGAATGGGTCAATATGTCATACCAAGGAGACGAGAAGATGCTGCAATCATTCAAGCCTTTGGGCATTCGTCCGGAACTGGTCCGCCGGCTGCGCGAATCGGGCATTGTGCGGCCGACCCCGGTTCAGGCGGAAGCGATCCCGCTCATCGCGGGCGGGCATGACGTCATGGCCGAAGCGCAGACGGGGACGGGGAAGACGCTCGCGTTCATCCTGCCGATGCTGGAGAGGATTGATCCGAATGTTCCGCATGTGCAGGGTCTTGTGCTGACCCCGACGCGGGAGCTGGCTATCCAGATTACCGCGGAGTTGGAGAAGCTGGCGCCGGTCACGGGCGTGAACGTGCTCGCCGTATACGGGGGACAAGATGTTGACCGGCAGCTGCGCAAACTGCAGGGCGCCGTTCATTTCATTGTGGCGACGCCCGGGCGTCTGCTTGATCATTTGCGCCGGGGGTCGGTTCTGCTCCGCCGATTGTCGATGCTCGTGCTCGACGAGGCGGATCAGATGCTCCACCTGGGATTTCTGCAGGAGGTGGAATCGGTTTTGGCGCAGACGCCGCATCAGAAGCAGACGATGCTGTTCTCCGCCACGATGCCTGCGCAAGTCCGCGAGCTGGCGCGCGAGGTGATGAAGGAGCCGCGCTTTGTCCGGATCCGTCCGGATAAGCAGGTAACGCTGGCGGAAATTGAACAGCGGGTCGTCCTGACGACCGATCGCGGCAAGCAGGACGCCTTGTGCCGGGCGATTGACGAAGCGAATCCGTTCCTGGCGATGATTTTTTGCCGGACGAAACGGCGCGCCAGCACGCTGAACGGGGCGCTGCTCGAACGCGGGTACGCGTCCGAAGAGCTGCACGGCGACTTGTCGCAGGCGAAGCGGGAGCAGGTGATGAAGCGGTTCCGCGAAGCGAAATTCCAGCTGCTGGTGGCGACCGATGTCGCCGCCCGCGGTCTCGATGTCGAAGGCGTCACGCATGTTTTCAATTACGATATTCCCCATGACGCCGAGAGCTATATTCACCGCATCGGCCGAACGGGACGGGCCGGCGGGACGGGCGTTGCCATCACGTTCGCGGCGCCGAAGGATCAACGCTACCTCGAGCTGATCGAGCAGTCGATCCGCATGACGCTGCCGAAGTCGAAGGCGGGCGGTTCGGACGCGACGGCCCGCACGGCCGAAGCCGAACGCGAGAGCGGCCGCAAGAGCGCGAGCCGCGCGGCAACAAGCCGCGCAACCGGTTCGCGCGCCGCAAGCGCAAACCGCGGAGAAGCAAGCCGCGGCGGCGCCGGGCAAGGAGGCACGTACCGCAGCGGTTCCCGCGGACGGGCCGGCGCAACCGGCCCGCGCGGCACGCAGCCGGCGAGTGCCGGCCGCAAGAGCGCATCTTCCCGCGGTGCCGCTACTGCCGCAGGCCGCGCCAAAGGCGGCCGCGGCGCTCGCGGCAAGCGGTAAAAAGCCAGGGGAACCGTAAGCAATAAGGCGGTTTTGCCCGTTTTCTTCGCGTCATTATCGTTCTTTGTCCCTTGAAGAACCTTTTTCGTATTTGACAGCCGCTTCAACAGAGGAGTATGATCGCTGTAAAATTCGTCGTTTATTTTATGGAGAAAAGAAGGTCGCGCCGAATGATCGGGAAGGAAAGATTTGAGGGCTACAGTTTAGCCGGTTTTCGCAAGGATCTTGTTTCCGGCCTTGTTGTCGGCATTATCGCCATTCCTTTGGGAATGGCGTTTGCTATTGCATCCGGCGTGAAGCCCGAGTACGGCATCTACACAACGGTTGTAGCCGGCATTTTGATTTCCCTGTTCGGAGGCTCCAAATTTCAAATCGGCGGTCCGACGGGAGCTTTCATTCCGGTGCTGCTTGCGATCGTGATGCAGTACGGCTATGAGGATTTGCTGATTGCCGGTTTTCTCGCGGGGATCCTTCTTGTATTAATGGGCGTGCTTCGGTTGGGCGTGCTCATCCGGTATATTCCCCGTCCCGTAACGGTCGGGTTTACCGCCGGCATTGCCGTCATTATATTCAGCGGCCAAATTGCCGGATTTTTAGGACTGAGCGGCATCCGCAAACACGAGGAATTCGTGCTGAACATGCGGGAAATCGTTCTGCATATCGGATCGATCAACGTGTACAGCGTCATAACGGCCGGGATCAGTCTGGCGGTTCTGCTGCTCGCCTCCCGATTTTTGCCGAAGGCGCCGGGAGCGTTATTGGGGCTTGTCATATCGAGCGCGGTCGCCGCGCTCTTTTTCAAAGGCCAGGTCGCTACGATCGGCTCGTCCTTCGGGGCGATCCCGAGCGGTCTGCCTCCGCTGCATATTCCGGAGCTCACCTGGGAACGGGTCGCGGCGATGCTTCAACCCGCATTCATTATCGCCGTGCTCGGCGGTATCGAGTCCTTGCTTTCGGCCGTCGTAGCCGACAACATGTCCGGAAGCCGCCACAACAGCAACCGGGAGCTGATCGGTCAGGGAATCGCCAATATGGCCGCGCCCTTGTTCGGAGGGATTCCGGCTACGGGCGCCATCGCCCGCACGGCGGCGAATATTAAGAACGGAGCGGTATCTCCGCTGTCCGGCATTATCCACGGTTTCGTCGTCCTGCTCGTGCTGCTGCTGTTTGCGCCTTACGCCTCCCATATTCCGCTTGCCGGCATGGCGCCGGTCCTGATGCTGGTGGCATGGAATATGAGCGAGCGGAAGGAATTTATGCACATTCTGAAAACCAAAACGAGCGATTCGCTCGTGCTCGTGGTTACGTTTTTGCTGACGGTATTTACGAATTTGACGATAGCTGTCGAAGCGGGGCTGATGATGGCTGTCCTGCTGTTTGTAAAGCGGATGAGCGACCTGTTGAACATAGCCAAAGTGCTTCCCGACCCGAACAGCAAGCATGCCAAAGTGAGAGCGCATATGGTGTTCGAAGGGCATGATTGTCCTCAAATCGGCATTTATACGATCGAAGGGCCTTTATTTTTCGGGGCGGTCGGTCGATTTGAAAAGTCGTTGTTGGCGGATCCGCTCCGTCCGAAGCCGAATATTTTGCTGCTGCGTATGAGCCGGGTTCCCTTCATGGATACGACGGGCGCTTACCAATTATCCGGTCTGGTCAAACGTTATCGGAAGCAAGGCGGTTTGGTGCTGTTTGCAGGGATTCAGCCGCAGCCGCTTGACATGCTCCGAAAAACCGGATTATTCGAACAGATCGGGGCGGACCGATTTTTCGAGCATACCGGCGAAGCGATCAATTATGCGTTGGAACGGTTAAATCCGGCGAAATGCCGCGGCTGCAAGCATTTCGTATTTCGCGAATGCGCGGCATTATCCGAGGGGAAAGGCGCGCAGCCTGCGGCTGTTGTAGCCGGAAACAGTTAAAGTTGGGGCCGCAGGCGGACCGGGAACGGTCGACGCGTTGCGGCTCCGCCTTGTCTTCATGACGGCGCGGCGACGATGACCTTGCCGAGCGGATAGCGGCCGTCCGGCCGTCTCCCCTCAATGGCGAATTCGACGCCGGGTTTGCCGGTTTGCGGGTCGAGAATGGCCGCGTTGACGATATATTCGCCTTCGGCCAGCCGCTTGGGCAGCTTTATCGTATGGAATACCGTTCGCGTCCCGGGCAACCATTGCCGGATGTCGGCATCCGCAACCGTCTTCAGCACGATGGCGCCGGTAGCCGCATCCGACAGCGACAATTCCAGCGGCCACGGGTAATAGAAGGGCGCTACGCCGCGGTTGCGGATGTCCAGCCGGACATTCAGCTTCCCGCCGGCCGGCGCCTCTTTCTCGTGCGATTCCTTGACGATGACAAACCGATAGCCGATCGTGTTGAGAAACCGGTCGATATTTGCCTGCAGCGTCCGGTCTTCTTCGAGATAGGGCGCGTTCGGGCCCATCCAGCTGACATGCGTAAGCCGCGCCTGCCGCAGCGTTTCCCCGATGCTGTCGTCCTGAAAATATTTCGTTCTGTGCGCAAATTCGCCGCCGCTCGGCGCTTTCGTCCAGAAGTTGAGCATGGCCGGTTCCTTTTCCTTTGTCAGCCAGGACGTGTACCCTTGAGTATACCAGGTATAAAAACCGTCGGACGTCGCTTTCGGATCCCCGAAGGCGTCGTTGAACAGTCCCATGCCGTTGCGAAGCGCGACATCATGCGGGCGCCGCATCAGCAGATGCTTGTCCGGGAACGCCCGGACATAGTGCTCGGCGTACCGGTCGGAAACGTTCCGTTTCGGAAACGGGATGTAGCCTTCCTTTTTATCCCATGTATGCCATTCTCCCCAATGGCCGAGACTGCCCAATTGAATGAATGCGATCAACGGATCGTCGTTGTAGCGCCGTCCGAGAGCCGAAATCATGCGTTCGTGATTGCGGATCAGCAAGGAGTTGTCGTAGTTGGGGCTGAACCCTTTGCCGTATTCGTTGTCGTACCAGGTTCCGTCGCCGCCGATTTCGCGGTAGAGCCAGTCGGGAATATCCATATGGGCGTAGTCCCGCGGATAATCCATGATCACCCGGACGATCAGATGTACGCCGCGTTGTCTCCATAACGGGAAGTTAAACTTTTCCTCTATGGCATCGAAGGCATATCGGCCTTTCTCCGGTTCGAGTTCCCGCCAGGTCAGATTGACGTGGGCGAGCCGGAACGGCTGCGCGGATTCGTCGTATTTGGCGTCAACGGCAAAGCCCATAAACGGGTTGGCCAGCACCCGGTCGGATTCTTCCGGATAAAATACGGTTCGCCCGGCCGGGCTTTCGGCGGCATGCAGGCTGTCTTGAATTACAAACACAAGTATCCCGGTTATCCCCAAAAAGGCCAACATCACGAGGCTGCGGTATAGAAGGGCATTCATGTTTTTCTTCCTTTCGGCGACAGGCGGTCCGTCATTTTTCATCATGTTTGTTTATTATATACCGGCAGCAATCGGCAGGGAAATACTGGTCTGGAAATTGTAAGTGTTGCTTTTTTTGTGAAACTGTATATAATACAACCTATATCTCAGATTGAAAAAAATTACATATTGGAACGACCTGTAAAAAGCAAACCTATCGAAAGTTAGGGACGCAAAGTCAGGAGTCTGCCATGCTGGTATTCCAGCATAATGATCGTCCGACTGCCATGTTATAATGGCAGTCTTTTTTGTTTTCGAAAAAAAGAACCGGTCTCAAAAAGAAACGGGGAAGCTTGCGATGAACGTGTTGGTGACGGGTGGATACGGATTTATCGGCTCATTCGTAGCGGAACGTTTTTACAAGGAAGGCTATGAGGTCGTCATTATCGACAATCTGTCTGCCGGGGACAAGCGCAACGTCAATTTCAAGCATAAAAGCTATTTATTGCCGGTCGAGGATCGCCGGTGCGAAGAGGTATTCCGCAGTACCCGGTTCGATGTCGTCGTTCATCTTGCGGCTCATGCCGATGTGGCCGCTTCGATGGACAATCCGCGGCTGGACGCGGAGTCCAACCTTTTGGGTCTGGTCAATATGCTGAACCTGTCACACAAGTACGGCGTCCGAAAATTTATTTTTGCATCGTCCGCCGCCGTATATGGGCAAAGCGATCGGCTGCCGGTTGCGGAGACGGAAGCTTGCGAGCCGGTTTCGCCGTACGGGCTGAACAAAATGATCGGGGAAACGTATTGCCGGAAATGGCAGGAAATGTACGGGTTGGAGACGCTCTGCTTCCGGTTTTCCAACGTATACGGGCCGCACCAGGGCAGAGCCGGAGCGGGAGGGGTCGTCTCGGCATTCATCAAGGCGGCCCTCGCCTCGCAGGATCTGGTCGTGTACGGGGACGGCGAACAGACGCGGGACTTCATCTATGTCGAAGACGTGGCCGATGCGGTATACCGCGCCTCGTATTCCGGTCTGACCGGCGTCTACAACTTGTCCACAGGCAAGGAAAGCAGTGTGAACGAGCTGATCGGCGAGCTCCGCTCCATCCACGGTACGCTCGTCGTGAAATATATGGATGTCCGCCCCGGCGACTTCGAGCGCTCGGCGCTGGACAATCGGAACATTAAGAAGGATCTGGACTGGTCGCCGAAATATTCGCTGCAGGAAGGGCTGCGCAAAACGTACGAATGGCATGCGGCCGTCTCCGCTTCGGCGAAAGAGGCGAAGGCTCCCGCGCGGTTCGGCTCGCCCGGGCTTCGCGCGGCGTTCAAGGCCGTCGTCCCTTATGCCGAGAACCTGCTCGCCTTCGCGTTGACCGCCTGGCTTATGCTGTCCGTCCGGGACAGCTGGATCGACATTCTCGATTTGCGGATCGTCTATATCCTGCTTCTCGGCATTTTGTACGGCACCCGGCAGTCGCTGGTCGCGGTTGCCCTGGCGACGCTGCTGTTCATCTACGAGCAGCTCGGGAACGGGCGCGAGCTTGTCTCGCTGCTTTACGACAGCGATTTTCTGTTTCATTTGACGGTGTACCTGTTTGTCGGTCTTGTGGTCGGCTACTCGGTCGAACGGAAAAACATGATATTGGAATCGATGGGCGAACAGCTGGAAGCGTTGAAGGAGAAGCACGCTTTTTTGACCGACGTCTATCATGAAACCCGCAAAGTGAAGGACGAGCTGCAGCAGCGGGTTCTCGGAAGCGGCGACAGCTTCGGCAAAATCTATTCGGTCACGAAATCGCTGGAAAGCCTGGAGCCCGAGCAAATTTTCACATCCACGGTAACCGTGCTGGAATCGCTGATGAAGGCCAAGGGCGTATCGATTT
The DNA here is from genome assembly GCF_050481165.1 of Paenibacillus cisolokensis. NCBI lineage: Bacteria > Bacillati > Bacillota > Bacilli > Caryophanales > Paenibacillaceae > Paenibacillus > Paenibacillus cisolokensis. Next base: position 11,219 of record NZ_JBCNFP010000012.1, on the reverse strand, counting down.
ATACGGTCGACCGGTCCGGAAACTATTTGCGGCTCGCCGCCCATTCGTATCCGGATGATCTCGTGATCCCCAAATCGGTCAGGGTGGAAAGCGAGCCGTTCGCCCGGCAGGCGCTTCACGACCGGAAACTGTTCGTCAATACGGAGCTTGAGCCCGGCGTTCCTTTAATGGCCGCGCCGGTCATCAGCGGCGGAAAGCCGGTGGCCGTCGTCGCGATTCACGAAATGGAATTCGAGCATTTCACCCTTTACCATCAGAACCTGTTCAGCGTGCTGGTCGGACTGGTCTCCTCCGCGTTGTCGAGGGCGCTGTCGTTCGTCGAAGCGACCGAGAACAAGCGTTATATCGAAGGGACGGCCATTCTGAAGCCGGAAGTATTCGCGGAAATTGTCGCCGCCAAGCATGAGGCAAAAGCGAAGCACGGGATCGAGTACGTGCTGTTGTCGGCCGGACCGGCTGACGATGCGCGGCAAGAGCTGTCCCGCGAAATATCGCGCTTGCTGCGCGAGACGGACTATATCGGCATCGGAGAACGGGGGGAGCTTATGGTGCTGCTCAGCAACTCCGGGATGGAGGAGGCCGCAAGCGTGCTCGAGCGGCTCGGGAGGAACGGCATATCGCTTCGGGTGGCGGAAGAGGATGGACCCTATGTTTGAGCGGATCTATATGGCTTACGTCGTCGTCTGCGGCATCGCTCTCGCGCCGATCTGCCGCGGCGACAAGCGGGAATGGCTGATGCGGACGGCACTGGCCGCCGGCCTGCCGGTCATTGGACTGCTCCTGCCCTTCTTCCGCCCGCCGGAGCATGCGCAGCGGCAGAAGGATACGGCCGCGTTCGATCATTTCCGGATCGGAGAGAGCCGCGGCGAAGCGATTCTGAAGCCGGATGCCGAGCGGGAAATGAACATCGTTCCGCTGGAGGAGGCGCTGCTTGTCAACGATTTCGCCATACGGCGCAAGGCGATGATCGATGTGCTCAAGCAGGACTCGCTGGAATATTTGGGCGTGCTGCAGACGGCCGTCGGCAACGAGGATACGGAGACGTCCCATTATGCCGCCAGCGCCATTATGGAGGTCAAGCGCCAGCTGATGCTCAAGCTGCAGCAATTCGAAGTCCGTTATGAGAAGGAGAAGGACGATCCGTTTCTGCTGCGCGCCTATGCGGATGTATTAAAAAGCTATATGCGCAGCGGTTTTCTCGACGAGCGTACGGAGATGAAATACCGGTATACGTATTCGGCCGTACTGGAACGGTTGATCGAGCTGGCTCCGGAATCCGCGGAGGCGTATCCGGACAAAATCGACACCGATCTCAAGCTCGGCGAATACATCTCGGCCGAACGGTCGGCGCTCCGGTATTTGCGGCAATTCCCCGATCGCGAGGACGCTTATATCCGTCTGATGAAAGTGTATTTCACCGTCCGCTCGTTCGACAAATTAAACCGTACGTTGGAGCAGCTGAAACATTCGCCGGTTCGGTTGTCCCACGAGGGACTGACGATCGTAAGGTTTTGGTCGGGAGGTACGCGCGTTGGAACCGAAGGTGAGACTTAAACCGAATGTCTATATTCTATTGGCCGGCATCCTGCTGCTGGCCTTGCTGATACAGATGTCGCGTTCCGAAAGCTTGTTCGGATCGATCCGCAACGAAGCGGTCGCGGGCGGAATGTCCGGATGGAAACCGGCCGTTCCGGACGACGATGTCCTCCGCCCGTCCGGCCGTCCGTATTGTGTCGCATACGACGGCTCCCGGGAAGAAAGCGTCAAAATCAAGCGCCAGCTGGAACGAACGCTCGGGTATATGAAAAAACCGGCGCAGACGTCGGACGTGCGGCAGGGACGGCTTGACTTCGCGCCGTGCGCGGCGGTCATCGTCGCCACGGAAAATCTCGAACTGCTCGGAGATCCGGAGGCGCTTGGCGCCTATGCCGAAGCCGGGGGCTATGTCCTGTTGGCGGTTCGTCCCGAGCTGAACCATGCTTTCTACCGGTTGTACCGCAAAATGGGCATGGTCGCGGCCGAGGATATGAAGGATACGCAAGGCATCGAGCTGACGGAGAACGTGCTGATCGGAGAGCGCGGACTTCGGCTCCATGAGCCGTTCGTCGTCAACTCGTCCATTATCGTCGAGCTGGACGCCAAAAGCCGGGTGCTTGCCCGGTCGGCCGAAGGCATTCCGCTGTTGTGGGAATTTCCGTTCGGCCAAGGGAAATTTATGGTTGTCAACGGCACGCTTCTGACCGAGAAGTTCAATCGGGGGCTGTTTGCCGGCGCGCTCAGCATGCTGGAGCCCGATTTTATTTACCCGATTTTCAATTCCAAGCTGTTTTATATCGACGATTTTCCGGCGCCGATCCGGAACGGGCGGGATGAGGCCATCTATCGGGAGTACCGACGCGATATCCGCGCTTTCTACAAGGAAATATGGTGGCCGGACATGCTGAAGGCGGCGAAGCGGTACGATGTCGATTATACTGCGGTATTCATCGAATCGTACGACGACCGGGTCGAGCCTCCGTTCGGATCGCCGTCCGACGCCGACAGGAAAAATCTGTTCGCCTTCGGCCGCGAGCTGATCAAGAGCGGAGGAGAGCTCGGGCTGCACGGCTACAACCATCAGTCGCTTACGTTCCGGGAGGAAGTGGCCGACGCGTACGGCTATGTCCCGTGGCCTGACGTCGACAACATGGCCGAAGCGGTGGAGGAAGCGGTCAGGTTTGTGGGCGAGACGTTTCCCGACTACAGGATGATCGTGTACGTGCCTCCGTCCAACGTGCTCGATCCGGAAGGGCGGGAGGCGCTCAAGAAGGGCTGGCCGGACATGGCCGTGATCTCCTCGCTTTACGGTGAGGATGCGTCGGGTCTGGCCTATGTGCAGGAGTTTGAGATTGCGGAGGACCGGATATTGGAAATGCCGCGGCTCACTTCAGGCTACACGGAAAATGCGTTTGACCGGTGGATGATGGCCAATGCGTTGACGACGCACGGCTTTTTCTCCCACTTCATCCATCCGGACGACCTGTTCGACGGGCAGCGCGGCGGCAACCGGTCGTGGGAGCAGTTGTACCGAGAGTTCTCCGCCATGCTGCGGCGGCTTGATCGGACTTATCCGTGGCTTCGTCTGATGACGGCGTCGCAGGCGGCCGTCGAGATGGAGGGCGTGCTGGCAAGCCGCGCCGATTTTACCCGCGAAGGGCGGACGCTGCGCGGCAAGATCGAGCCGTTCCGCCGCGATCAGTTTTTCATTCTGAGAACGGCGCGCAGCATCGAGCGGCTGAACGGCTGTCGGGCGCAAAAGATCGATGACGGAGTCTATCTCGTTGCCGCCGCCAAAGCGGATTTTGAGATTACGTTGGGAGATTGAAGCGTATGCGCGTTTGCATCATAGCTGAAGGATCGTATCCGTATATGACGGGCGGGGTTTCCGGCTGGATTCACTCGCTGATGACGAATTTGCCCGATCATGAATTTATCATCTATACGATCGGCGCGCAGGCAGGACAGCGTGGCAAGTTCAAATATACGCTCCCGCCGAATGTCGTGGAAGTGAGGGAGACGTTTCTGGACGAATCGCTGGACGAGCATGGCGGCAGAAGACGTCTCCGCTTGTCGGCCGGCGAGAAGGAGGCGCTTCGCTCGTTGATCGGCGGCGGCCATACGGACTGGGAAGGCGTGTTCGCGCTGTTCCGGTCGGAGCGGTTCCGGCACGCTGCCGATCTACTGATGAGCGAAGATTATTTCGACGTGCTGACCGGGCTGTGCCGGGAAACCTATTCCCAGATCCCGTTCACGGAGATGATCTGGACCGTCCGCTCCATGATTTTGCCGCTGTTTCTGTCCGTCCGCCGGGACATTCCGGAGGCGGACCTTTATCACAGCGTATCGACCGGCTATGCCGGCGTCGTCGGGGCGCTTGCCAAGCATCTGTACGGGAAGCCGTTTTTGCTTACCGAACACGGCATTTACTCGCGCGAGCGGGAGGAAGAGATCATCAAGGCGGATTGGGTAAAAGGCTATTTCAAGGATTTGTGGATCGAATATTTTTACCGGTTGTCCGGCTGCGCCTATGCATATGCCGACAAGGTGGTTACGCTGTTCGGCCGCAACCGCGAGATCGAGATCGAGCTCGGCTGCCGGCCTGACAAAATCGCCATCATTCCGAACGGCGTGGACGTCCGGGCCTATGAGCAGGCCGCCCGCCGGACCGGCGGCGATCGGACGGCCGTCCGGATCGGCGCCATCGTTCGGGTCGTGCCGATCAAGGATATTAAAACGATGATCCACAGCTTCGCGCTCGTGAGGCAGCGAATGCCGGAAACCGAGCTCTATATTATGGGGCCGACGGACGAAGACAGGGAGTATTACGGCGAATGTCTGCAGCTAATCGAATCGTTGCAGGTCGAGGGAGTCGTCTTTACCGGGGAAGTCAACGTCCGCGAATATTTGGAGCGAATGGATCTGATTCTGCTGTCGAGCATAAGCGAAGGAATGCCGCTTGCGATACTGGAGGCGATGGCGAGCGCCAAGCCGGTCGTCGCGACCGATGTGGGCAGCTGCCGGGAGCTGCTTCTCGGACGCGGCGACGATATCGGTCCGGCCGGGGAAGTCGTGCCGGTCATGCATTACGACCGGATGGCCGAGGCGATCGTCCGGCTGTGCGCCAATCGCAAGCTGCGCGAACAAATGGGAAGCAACGGGCTGAAACGGGTACGCATGCATTATACGCATGAACGGTTTATCGACGGCTATCGCAGGCTCTATGCTTCCTTCGGGGAGGGGAAATGATGGCGGGCATAGGGTTTGAACTGAAAAAGCTGTTTCGGGAACAGGGGCTGCTCGGCGGGATGAAAGCTTACGGCTACTCGTCGCTAACGTCGATCGGTCCGATGGCGCTTTGCGTTGCGATGATTCTGGCCTTGCAGCAGCTGCTGGCAGAGGGGGGCGCTCCGTATGCGGAGCGGGAGCTGTTTCTGGCGACGGTCGCCTACTGTTTTATCTTTTCCGTCCTGATCACCGGCGGGTTGTCCATGGTGCTTACGCGGTTTGTCGCCGACGCGATGTTTGCGAAGAAATACGAGCTGCTGCTGCCGTCTTTCTACGGTTCCGCAGCTGTCTGCCTGCCGCTTTGCGCATGGAGCGCATGGCTGTTTCTGCGCGGTGTGCCGGCGGGCTTCGGCTACAAGGCGGCGGCCTTCCTGCTGTTCGCGGAGCTGATCGTCATCTGGCTCCAGATTGTCTTTCTGTCCGCGCTCAAAGACTATAAGCGGATCGCCCACCATTTTCTGTACGGCACGGCCATTGCGGTCGGCGGTTCGTGGCTTGTTCTGCGCTTCACTTCTTACGAAAGCGCGACCGTCGCGCTCGCGATGATGGATGCCGGTTTTTTGGCCATGCTGCTGCTGTCGGCCCGCCATATCGGACAGATGTTTCCGCGCGGCTCGAGCCTTCTGTACTTTCGCTTTTTGAACTATTTTCGTCAATACCCGTCGTTGTTCTGGATCGGCACCTTTCTTTACGCCGGCGTCTACGTTCACAGCTTCGTCTATTGGTTCGGGCCGGAAAGCGTGCGCGTGGCGGAGCGATTTGCGATTTCGCCGTTCTACGATTTGCCGGCGTTCTATGCTTATCTGACGGTCGCGCCTGCGCTCGTTACGTTCGTCGTATCGCTGGAAACGTCGTTTTACGAGAAATACCGCGCGTATTACAGCAGCATTCTGAACGGCGGCACGTACGCGGATATCGCGCAGGCTAGACGCGACATGCAAAAGACGCTCATGCATGAAATCAGCTTCATGATGGAGGTGCAGCTGCTGGTTACGATTTTGTCGATCGCGCTCGGCATCAAGCTTCTTCCCGGCATCGGCTTTTCCATGGAGCAGCTCGATACGTTCCATCTTCTTGTGCTAGGCTACTTTCTGTTTATCGCCGCGTTTATCGTGATGCTGCTTATGCTTTATTTCGACGACCGCAAAGGGGCGCTTGCGGTCAGCGGCCTGTTCGTCGTGCTGAACGCGGCGTTCACAACCTGGACGATGTCGGCGGACCAACACGGGCTCGGCATGTTTGCCGCCTCGTTCCTCGCGCTCGTGCTGGCGCTCGCCCGACTGCTCCGATATGTCCGAAATATCGATTACTATACCTATTGCTCGCAGCCGCCCAAGTTTCGCGGCGGCGCGCACGGCCGCAAGTCCCGGCTTTCCGTTTTTCGGAAAAAACCGGGGAAGCATGCGGCGTCCGCCGTACTGCTGCTCGTCCTCGCCTTCCTGCTTGCCTCTTGCGCGAACGATAGCGGGTTTTCGGATCGGGCCGGTCTGACGGCTGCCGCGACGCAACCGGGCGGAACGGCAGCCGCGGACGAAGCGGAATCGTCCGCGGCGTTCCGCGAAGACAAGCGGCTGTACGAGCGGGACGACGACACGTCGGTCATTCCGCTCTATATTACGATCCTTCCGGATCAGGCGGAGACGGGCAAGACGCTGGACTGGTATACGCTCAATCGCATCGAGAGCGAGATGGAGGAAGGCGACCTGAACATCATGATGCAGGAGGGAGCGCCGGACGGGAGCGGTCCTGCAAAAGGCCGGTTCGGATACGGCGAGACGGAAGCGAACGCGAAAATTTCGATTCGCGGCAACACGGCGCGCTATGCGCCGCAGCGGTCGTACAAAATCAGGCTGAACAAGCAGGCGGGACTGTGGCGCGATCAGCGGACTCTTAATCTGAACAAGCATTATTACGACCCGTCCCGCATCCGCAACAAGCTCAGCTACGACATTTTCGAGACGCTTCCGGACATCGCCAGCCTGCGGACGCAGTTTGTCCATTTGTATGTCAAGGACTTGACCGATAAGAACGGAGCTGCCGCGGGTTTCGCCGATTACGGCCTGTACACCCATGTGGAGCAGCCGAACAAGATGTTTCTGAAAAATCATTGGCTCGATCCGAACGGGCAACTGTACAAAGCCGTCATGTTCGAGTTTTTCCGCTATCCGGAGTCGCTGAAGTCGCAATCCGATCCGGACTACGACAAAGCGGCGTTCGAACAGGTGCTGGAAATCGAGGGCAGGGAGGATCACGACAAGCTGCTTGCGATGCTGGACGACGTCAACGATATGTCGATCCCGATCCGTGACGTGATTGACAGGCATTTCGATCTGGACAATTACCTGACATGGCTCGCGGCCAATATTTTGATGGACAACATGGATACCGACGCCCAGAACTATTTGCTGTATTCGCCGCTGAATTCGGACAAATGGTACTTCGTGCCGTGGGATTACGACGGAGGCTGGGAATTGCAGCGGGGGCTGCACAGCATTAGCGATTATGCGAACGGAATCAGCAATTATTGGGGGAACGCGCTGCACAGACGCTTTCTGCGCAGCGAAGAAAATGTCCAGCTGCTGCAGCATAAAATCGACGAGCTGTATCGGACGGCGATCAACAACGAAGCGGTCGCCGAACGGCTTAAGGCGTATCGTCAGGTCGTGCAGCCGTTCATCGGCCGGTCGCCCGACCGCGATTTTTGGCCGATCCGAACCGGTCAGCTGGATGACGAATTCAAGCGGATTGCCGAAACGCCGAAGCGTTCCCTGCAGCGCTTCGCAGAAGATTTGCAGAAGCCGAAGCCGATCTTTCTCGGAGATGTGCGGCAGGACGGGGATGGACGGCTAACGTTCTTCTGGGACCTTTCCTACGATTTGCAGGGCGACGATCTGTATTATGACTGGTCGGTCGCGGCGGACCCGGCCTTTACCCGGATCGTGGCAAGCCGCAAAGGGCTGACCGAAACGCAGACGTCGCTGCCCGCGCTGCAGCCGGGAACTTATTACTGGAAGGTCGTCGTCCGGGACAAGGCGGGGCATACCCAGATCGCCTTCGATCAATATGAGGACGAAGAAGGCAATCCTTATTACGGCATCAGGCAAATAAAGGTGGAATAGCTTTTGGAATTTCTCGGACGAAAACTGAGGCATGAGCTGAAGTATTATATCCACCCGCATGATTACGCAGCCCTCCGGCAGCGGCTGTCTGCCGTTCTGAAGCTGGACGGCCATTCCGTCCGTCCCGACGGATACGGCATCCGCAGCCTTTACTTTGACGGACCGCACGGTTACGCGCTTGACGACAAGGTGAACGGCGTGTTCGGCCGGGAGAAATACCGCATTCGCATCTATAACGGCAGCGACCGCATTATCAGGCTGGAACGGAAAAGCAAGTTCGGCAATTACGTATGCAAAGAAGCCGCATCGCTGACGAAAGCGGAGTACGCGCGGATATTGGCCGCGGACTTCGGTTTCCTGAGGAAGGCGGATGCGCCGCTGCTGCAGGATTTCTACCGCGCGCTTGCCCACCGCGGCTTCCGCCCGACGGCGATAACCGACTATATCCGGGAAGCTTATATCGATGAGCCGGGCGATGTCCGCATTACATTCGACAAGAGGCTCGCGGCCGGCATCAACTCGCTCGACCTGTTCGACCCGGGATTGGCTATGGCCGAAGCGCTGCCGCCGGAGAAGACGATTATGGAAATCAAGTACGGCGCCTTCCTGCCGGAGACGGTGCGGCTGCTGGTTCGGCCGCAGGCGCATGATCGGTCGGCCATATCGAAATATGTCATTTGCCGCGAGTTGGGGATTCGCCATTTTATTTGACTTCGACACGGAGCGAAAAGGGAGATTGTTATGGGGGATGTCACCAGCTTCCAGGATTTATTCAAAAAAAGCGTGCTTCATCTCGAAGCGTTTCGGAATGTGTCGTTCATCGATGTCGTCATCGGGCTTATCGCTTCGTTCGCGATCGGCATGTTTATTTATTTCATTTACCGCAAAACGTTTCGCGGAGTCGTGTACAGCTACAACTACAATGTGTCGTTCGTGCTGATGACGATGATCACGGCGATGATCATTATGACGATCAGCACGAATATCGTGCTGTCGCTCGGGATGGTCGGCGCGCTCAGCATCGTCCGATTCCGGACGGCGGTGAAGGACCCGCTCGATATCGTCTATATGTTCTGGGCGATTTCCGCCGGGATCGCATGCGGCGCCAAGCTGTATCCGATCGCTTTCACCGGTTCGGCCGCCGTCGGTCTGGCGCTCGTCTGGATGTCGGGACGGAAGTTCAGGGAGCAGCCTTATTTGTTCATCATCCGTCATACCGAAAAGGCCGCCGACGACATTCGGACCCGGTTGCGCCGGATGACCTACCATTTGAAATCGAAAACCGTCCGCAACGATTTCATCGAGCTTACGCTGGAGATACGGCTGCGCGACGACAATACGGCGTTTGTCAACGAATTTTCCGCCATTGACGGCGTCATCGACGTCGCTTTGATCAACTACACGGGCGATTATGCGCAATAAAGCTTGCGTTTTTTATTACTCGCTTATACATGGGAGGCAGAATAATGGGAAGAAGAAGAGGCGTTAAGAAAGATTGCAGCGTGCAAGACTGCAATTATGTTCATTATGCGAAAGGATTGTGCAAACGGCATTATTATCGGGAGTATTACCGTCTGAATTTGCGAAAGCGATCGATGTCAGGCGATTCGCGGGAGAAGCAGGTGCTGCTGCCGGAGGAGGTCTCCGAAACCGACGGAAGCCGTTCGGCTGCCGCCGCAATCCGTAAACCGGCGCGGTTTGCGCCGGAATTGACGGCGGAGCGGCAGCGGCTGGCCGCGCGCTTGTCTTCCTGGCAGCGGCAATCGGTCGGTTCGTAGCACGGCGGCGAGGCAGGCCGGAGGGCCGTACAGAACAACAGAGGACGGAGATTCGTATCGACCGACTGAGTCATCCGGTTTCTCCCCTCTTCGGAAGCTGTACAGAACAACAGGACGGAGCAGTCGTATCGACCGACTGAGTCATCCGGTTTCTCTCCTCTTCGGAAGCCGTACAGAACAACAGGACGGAGCAGTCGTATCGACCGACTGAGCCATCCGGTTTCTCTCCTCTTCGGAAGCTGTACAGAACAACAGGACGGAGCAGTCCTATCCGACGGCTTCCGTCCTGTTGTTTTTAAGGGCGCTTATGCGGCGGCTTCTTTTCCCAGTAGCTGCGGGGGCGGTTGTCGCGGTCGAGCACGGCGTCGGGGACGAACAGATCGGCAAGCGTCTTCTGCTGCTCGATCAGCGCAATGCCGTCCATATGGCGCCGGTCCATCGTATAGGCTCCGCCCTGCACTTTCGTATAAGAAGTCGGTCCGACCGCCGACAGCACCTTGTAGCCGCTGGCGACGAGAAAGTCGAATTTGGCGTCGCCGGGATCGACGCGCGCGCCGTACGGATAGATGAAGAGCGCCGTATCGCCGACGAGCGAACCGACCTCGCGCTTCCATTTGGCCGTATCTTGCTTGAGCCGGGTGAGCGAGACGTTCGGCACGTTGATATGCCCGTAGCTGTGGGAGCCGAAAACCCAGCCCGTTTCTTTCAGCCGCTCGATGACCGGCTTCGCTGCGGCGATTTCCGATTCGCGATCGGGCGAGCCGCTTTGGGTGCGGTACCCGAGCACCCCCTCATAACCGGTCAGCGCGAGCACGCCTTTCGCGCCGCGGAATGAGAAATCCGGATGCTCCTCTACGAATAGGTCCAGAATCGGCACGATTTCATTGTCGCGCGAGACGATTTCCTCGCCGTCCGGCGTCTTCGACCAGGTCGCCACATTGCCGTCCTCGTCCAGGACAAGCTTGAACACGTTGCCGTTCTCGATCATATATTCGTAGTAGTTCAGATCGTCGACCGAAATGACGAGCGGCTTTTTACCGGGCGGCAGCATCATCGTCTTCTTGGTCAGCTTCAGCTTGCCGTTAACCTTCTTCTCTTCGTAGACGTCGTTCAGATCGACGAGAATAAAATCGCGCTCGTACAGCGCCTCCAGCATCCGCTTGAATTCCGGGACGGTCGTAAAATAATTGTTGTAGCCGTCCGACATCGCATCGCCGTCGAATGCAAGCTCCGGATACGCAATTAACGGATGAAAAAATAAGTGCTCGACGACGCCGTCGTACGGGACCAGCCCCTCATCGCTTTCATCGGGACGATCGTCCCGGGCGCCGTTGCCGCCGGTGTCGGGGACAGTTCCGGAGACAGCTCCGGGATCGGTACCGGGGGCGGTACCAGGGTCGGAACCGGAGTCGCCGCTGCCCGCGGCGTTCCCGCCAGCGTCAGCTTCAGGCGTCGAAACGCCGGGACGGTCCGGCGTTCCGCCGTCGGAGCCGGCGTT
>NZ_JBCNFP010000011.1:0-18439 GCF_050481165.1 Paenibacillus cisolokensis | reverse complement strand
CTCTGGCTCAGCATGACACACCTGCAGATTTTCCAGACTGTCGTGAGCGGAATCCATCCGCACGAGAAGGCGCTCTTTCGTGATGCGCCGGGCATACTGGATGCTTTCGCGCAGAAAATCAGCGCCATTCTTCTGACTGTGCGTGCTGCCTTCCCGAAGATGCACATTCACGCCATACCCCTCCTGTCCGAGGTAGGCGAAAATGGGGGCGTAGCCGAACGTGCCTTTGTAGGTCAACGAAACACCCTCTTTTTTTGTACCGGAGTTATCGAACGGAGAGACATCGATATCCAGCGGAATCACCGTATGCTCACCTGCTGTCAGTCCGGTTACAGGTGCTTTTACGTTTCGAATCAGATCGGCGGATTCTTGAAGTAGGATCTCGTTCCAGTTGGCATTCATCGTTTGAGCTGCGGCATCCAGACGCTGACGGAGTGTCGGGCTTGACGGCACCTTGCGGACACCGAGGCAGGTTTGGAATACGGGATCTTTTCGGAAAGGCTCGATGTGGTCGAAGTCGCTTTTGCCTTGACAAAGCAAGCCAAGATAGCTGGTCATGACATCGCCATTACTGTGAATCGGGTTCTCCATTCCTTTCACGGTGGAGCGATTGAGACGCTGCGGCAATCGGGTATGGGAAAGCAAGGCGCCGACGGTGGCCAGGCCAGCATGCGTAGTCAACAGAATTTCCTTAGATTGGGTGAATTGGATTCTCATATGTAGCACCTCGCAGGTGAAAGTGGATCATTCATGGTTCCTTTAAAATTCACCATCGGAGATGCGATTTCCTTTCTTTTTCTTCTTTTTCACAGAAGAATTATCACGGATTCAGGTATTTTAAAGAAGTCCCCTATATTAAATAAAAAGGCAAGGAGATGATAACATGAAAAGAGGATTTTTGGCAATTTCCGCTTTTGTCATGCTTTTTGTCCTCACGACAAACGTCTCAGCCTCTGCAGAAGGAAAAACAGCCACTACGTTGTCAGTTGCTCAAGAGAAAAAATTGAATAGTTTTTTCAAGCAAAGGGGGGATCTATTAAAAGCGAAAAAAATCTCCAAAACGTTGACCAAGAAGGACGAAGCGTTTGGACTTGTGAATTTTATGGATGATATCTATGGTAATTCCTTATCGGATTATCAAGTAGATTATAAGGTAAAAGACATTTCTGTTGTTGATAACAACCAAATTGTAACCGCTGAAATATATCAAACATTCTCCTGGTCGGGACTCGAAACTAAGACCGTGTTTAAAGATGAGGTACAGATTTTAATTTCGGATTCAGGAGAAATTCAAATTGATTTTCCGCAAATGGAAGTAGATGCAGATGAACTTGTATCGAACGCTCGTACAAAAGCATCTGTTGAATCAAATGAAGCGGAGACTAATGTTTCTGTAGCTCCAACTGTAGCTCCGGCTGCTGTAACCTATACATACAACAGAACAGCAGTCCAAAACTATGTTGATAAATACTGGGATAATTATAATCCGGACTACATTGAATATAGCAATGACTGCACAAACTTTGCTTCACAAGCGATTCATGCAGGTGGAATCCCTATGTATATCCAGCCGAACGGATCCGATTACAATCCATCATGGTATTATAACATCAATGCAGGCGGCTGGCTGAGGTCACTTTCTTGGATAAATGTTGACGAGCTTTTCGACTTGTTAAGAAACTATAGTACTATAGATGCTGTTGCATCAAATCTATCGGGAATGGCAATTGGTGATATCATTCAATATGATAAAGGTTCCGATGGTGATAAAAACCATACAGCTATTGTATCCTATATCGAAACACCAGCTTGGGACCCATCTAAAAGATACGTATATGTGTCTTATCATACAACTGATCGGCATAATGTATTATGGGATTTCTATGCATCGAGTTATCCAAACACATCGACGTATTTTACTCACATTTTAGATACTCAAACCCTCTGAAAAGTCCGGGTTTTTGAGCAAAACAAAAAGGAATTCGCACCTTGATACCCCGAGGGGCGAATTCCTTTATTATTATAGAAGTCCCCCCCTATCCATTTCACCATTGTAATTAAGCGATGCCCATGCCCAGCCAATCCATTTTTGGTTTAAAATGAGCGAGTACTCACTTCCCAAACGCACGGTCAATCGCATATAATGAAGAAAATGAGTGATTACTCACTTCGAAAGGATGTGTCTTTCATGGTTGCGAGCGTTGCAGGAAATGCCGCCTCCGCCTCTTCCCCGGTTGTGGAGATTTGCGATTTGACGCGCAAATACGGGGAGCGCACGATTCTGGAACGTATAACGCTGCAGGTCGGGCGCGGCGAATTGTTCGGATTGCTCGGCCCCTCCGGCTCCGGCAAGACGACGCTGATCAAGCAGATTACCGGCATCGAGAAGGCGGACGGCGGGACCGTCCATGTTTTCGGCGAACGGATGCCCCGTCTTGCCTTGCTCGGCCGGTTCGGGTATATGGCGCAATCGGACGCGCTGTATAACGAACTGACCGCACGCGAAAATCTGCTCTTTTTCGCCTCGCTTTACGGGTTGTCCGGCGCCCGGCGCCAAGAGCGCATACAGGCAGCGATGCGCATCGTCGATCTGACCGATCATATGAACAAACCCGTCGCCGCCTATTCCGGCGGGATGAAGCGGCGGCTGTCGCTTGCCATTGCGCTTTTGCACGATCCGGAACTGCTTGTGCTCGACGAGCCGACGGTCGGCATCGATCCGTTATTGCGGCAATCGATATGGAAGGAGCTGTTCGCCCTGCGGGATCGGGGGACGACGATCATCCTGACGACGCATGTCATGGATGAAGCGGACAAATGCGACCGGATCGGCCTGATTCGGAACGGCCGCCTGACAGCCGTCGATTCTCCGGAGGCGCTCAAGACGCAGAGCGGGGCGGCTACGCTCGAAGAGGCATTCATTGTTCTCGGGGGAGGGGATCAAGCATGAGAACGCGTGCGCTCGCCATTCGGATCATTCGCCAATTTGTTCGCGACAAGCGTACGATGGCGTTGATTTTTCTCGCCCCGCTGCTGTATTGACGCTGGTTCATTTTATTTTTAACGGCCAGCCGGTCACTCCGGACATCGGTACGGTTCAAATGCCGGAGCAATTGAACCGGCAGCTTGCGGACGCTGGCGCCCGTGTCGTTTTCTATGACAGTCCGGATGATGCGGAGCAGGCTCTGAAGGAAGGGGAATTGGATGCCGTCCTGTCGTTTTCCGATGGAAAGCCGGCGATCGTGCTGGAAGGCAGCGATCCCTCGATGAGTAAAGCCGTTCTGCTCTTGATGCAGCAGGCGATGCAGCAGGTTATGCAGAACCTGGCCCCGGCGTTTCAGCCGGATATAACGTATTTGCACGGCAATGCGGATCTGTCTTCGTTCGATTCGTTCGGACCGGTGCTGATCGGATTTTTTTCCTTTTTCTTCGTTTTTCTCATTGCCGGCATTTCCCTTCTGCGCGAGCGCACGACCGGAACGCTGGAAAGATTGCTGGCTACGCCGATTCGTCCGGCCGAAATTGTCGGCGGGTATCTGCTGGGCTTCGGCGTGTTCACCCTGCTCCAATCGACGCTGATCACCTCTTTCTCGGTTGGTGTGTTAGGGATGTACATGGCCGGTTCCTTCTGGCTCGTGCTGCTGATCAACCTGCTGCTCACTTTGACGGCGCTGGCGCTCGGCACGCTGCTCTCGACTTATGCCGGAAGCGAACTTCAGATGATTCAGTTCATTCCGCTTGTCATCGTGCCGCAAGTGTTTTTCTCCGGGCTGTTCCCGCTGGACTCGATGAGTCCCTGGCTGCAGAAGCTGAGTTATATCATGCCGCTCTTCTACGGCGCGGACGCGATGAGGGGCGTGATGATTCGCGGGGAAGGGATCGGCTCGATTCAGCTCGACATCTATGTGCTGCTCGGCTTCTCCGCCGTCTTCGCGCTGCTCAATATTGTTGTTTTGCGGAAACAGCGAGCGATATAATGATGATGAAAAGGAACGGTTTTCAGAAGGACCGATAAGGAGTTAGGTAAAATGACGAAACCGCTGGAGCCTTGGATGGAGGAGCTGCTTCATGGCGATTCCGGAGCCAGAATGACGGAAAAACAAGCCCGAATTTTCAAAGCGGCTATCGATGTGTTCGCGGAAAAAGGCTATGCGGCGTCTTCGACGAGTGAAATCGCGCAGCGGGCCGGCGTGGCGGAGGGGACCATTTTTCGCCATTACAAAACCAAGAAAGATTTGCTGCTGTCGATCGTGACGCCCGCGATGGTGAAGCTGCTGGCTCCGTTCGTGGTGCGGGAAATACGGGAAGTGCTGGATTCCGATTATGAAAGTTTCGACCAGTTCCTGAGAGCGATGATCGACAACCGAATCGCATTCCTGAACCAGAATCGCAGCCTGTTCAAAATAATCGTTCAGGAAATTCCGTTTCATCCCGATCTTCAGGAGCAGTTGGAACATCTCATATTCTCCCAGATGAAAGGCAAGCTGGACGCCATCGTGAGTAAGTTCAAGGCCGAGGGGAAATTGATCGACCTGCCTTCTTTGACGATTATAAGGCTCACCGCGTTTTCCATCCTCGGTTATGTCGTGCTTCGTGACATCGTCGGAAGACGGGATGAATCGAAATGGGATGATGAGCTCGAACGCGAAGCGACGATCAATTTTATTATGAAAGGGTTGGCGCCGTAAAGCAGCCTTGTTTCTCAAATATTCCCGAGCACGTGTTCTAGCTCGTCCCATTGGCCGGCCGTCCACAGCATTTCGCGGGCGAACCGGTGCGGAGCGGTGCTAAACCGATCCATGCCAGGACGAATCCACCAGAACGATTCGACGAGCCAGGCGTGCCGTACGGCATGCAGCAGCCGGCCTTTCGCCAGCGGCCGAATTTGCCGGTATCCTTCGGCAAGCGCGGCGGCCGCTTCCCGGCGAAAGGCGCCGCGATCCAGCGTTAACGACAGAACGGCCCGTCCGAGATCGAGCATCGGATGCGAATAGCGGACGCGGTCGAAATCGACGATGGCGGCCAGCTTGTCCGACTCGAACAGCAAATTGTCGGCCCACAGATCGAGGTGGGTCCAGCCCGGGCATTCGTCCGCCCATTCGCCCGGAACGAGCCGCCCGATTATGCTCCGTTGAAGCTGCAGCGCTTGCAGCGTCGCCGACGGTGCGCCGGCGGCTTCTTCCTGCCGCTGCTCCCACTGCTTCATCAAGCCAGGCAGGTCAACGGTCCACAGCGGCTGTGCCGGACGTTCCTCCGCCGCCGCGGCAAGATTTCCGTCATTCCAGACGGCATGCATGAAAGCCGCGGCGGCGCCGAGGCTGCGCATTTGCTCCGGGGTAGCCTTGCCGGCCGGGATCATCCTTCCCGGACAGCCGGTCATAACGACGAACATCCGGCCCGAAGCCGTCCGGTGCAGCAGCCGCTGTCCGCCGGATTCCAGCAATGCCGGACAGGCGCCTCCCGCTTGGCGGAACGCCGCTTGCAGGCGAAGCGCCTGGCCGATTTCCCGCCAAACAGTCTCCTGATGCTTGCGGTACCGCTCCGGATGATAGCTCTTGACGAACAGCGGTCCGGCATTCGTCTGCAGCATCCATTTCTCGTTCATATACCCCCGGCGAATCGGCCTCGAGCCGGCAATGGCGATATTCCACTCGGCACGCATCACGTCGGCGATCTCTTGCAGCAAATCGCGGCTCATCGTTTTCCCCTCCTCGTTTCGAGTATTTATTTCGGAGCGGAGCGCCTTCATTCCTTCAACGGTTTTCGCCTGCGGCATTTTCGGCCGCTTTTTAATCGGTTTGACATGAAACCAAAAGGTTTCGTATAATGGGAACGGCGATATGAAACCAAATGGTTTCACATAATCGGTTTGACGATAGGAAACCGACAGCGAAAACCGTCAGGATGAGGAGGAACGAGCAATTGGACAGCCATAAAGGAACCGCTTTGCCGGATATCCGCCATACGCTGGTCATAAACGCGCCAATCGACAAAGTTTGGGACGCCGTTGCGACGTCGGAGGGCATCGCCGCCTGGTTTATGCCCAATACGTTCGAGCCCGTGCTCGGTTATGAATTTATTTTGGAAGCCGGCCCGTTCGGCCAATCGCCGTGCAAAGTAATCGAATTGGATCCTCCGAACCGTCTGTCGTTCCGGTGGGATAAAGATTGGACGGTCACGTTCGCGCTGGAGGCAGACGGGGACAAGACGGTATTCACGCTTATCCATTCCGGCTGGGACGCGGATACGGTCACCAAGTTCAATCAATCGCATACGGACGTGCGGGAGCGGATGGATCAGGGCTGGGGCGGACTCGTGCGGAAGCTGGCGCAATACGCGGAGGGCTGAGATGCGCGCTGCCAAGCCCCAATATGACGTATTCCAGGCGATCGCCGATCCGACCCGGCGCGAGCTGTTAAAACTGTTGGCCGACCGCGAATTGCCTGTGACCGCCATCAGCGGCCGCTTTCCGATGAGCCGGACGGCCGTTTCCAAGCATCTGCGCGTGCTGTCGGAGGCGGGGCTGGTGAAGGGGCGAAAGTCGGGGAGGGAGATGCGGTACCGGCTCGAGCCCGAGCCGTTGCTGGAGCTCAAGCGATGGCTTGCCTATTACGAGCGGTTTTGGGCCAATAAGTTGGCGGCCTTGCAGCGTTATGTGGAAACGAAAGACGATGCGGCCGGGGGAGAGGAAGAACAATCCGGCGCCAATTTTTGAGGCTTGCCCGTAGTCGTCGCAGGACGGCTTCGGGCAAGCTTTTTTGTGCGGTACGGTCGATGCTTCGGTCCGTTTTTGCGTAAGAGGAGACCGATTCGGGTATAAGTTGCATGCCGGAAAGTGCGGATCATCGCGAAATGACTGCAAATAACGGCAGAACGCAGCTCTAGTGGCCGGATCCTTTCATCGCGGGTTCGGGGCATGCGCGCGCGTGAGGAATATTGCGACTTTGGCGGAATCCAATTTTTGCTGGACAACGAACGGGAGATGCACTAGTATTTTGTTTAATTAGAACATTGTATGTTCGAAATAAACAAATAAAGGAGCGGTCGGCGATCATGTCCAATAAGGTAAGGATGAACCGCATGTTCAGCGAACGGGGCAAATGCTTCGACGTCGCGATCGACCACGGTTTTTTCAATGAGCACTCCTTCTTGTCCGGCATTGAAAATATGAAACAGGCGGTCGAAACGATCGTTCGGGCAGGACCCGACTGCGTGCAGCTGAGCGCAGGCCAGGCGCGCCTTCTGCAAGAGATTCCCGGCAAGCGCAAGCCCGGTCTCGTCTTGCGGACCGACGCGGCCAACATCTACGGCAGCGCGCTGCCAAGCGTGCTGTTCAGCGAGCTGATCGACCGCGCCGCCGAGCAGGCGGTGCAGCTCGACGCGGTGGCGGTCTGCGTCAATCTGCTGCTGCTGCCCGGCCAGCCGGAGCTGCACCGCCAATGCGTCCGCAACGTGATGATGCTCAAGACCGAATGCGAGCGCTACGGCATGCCGCTGATGGTGGAGCCGCTCGTCATGCTCCCGAACGAGGCGAAGGGCGGCTACATGGTCGATGGCGACATCCGCAAAATTATGCCGCTCGTCCGCCAGGCGGTGGAGCTTGGAGCCGATATCATCAAGGCCGACCCGTGCGACGATGTGACCGAGTATCACCGCGTAATTGAAATCGCTTCCGGAGTGCCGGTGCTGGTACGCGGCGGCGGCAGAGCCGGCGATCGGGAAATTATCGGGCGGACGGTGGAGCTGATGAAGCAGGGCGCATCGGGAATCGTATACGGGCGTAACGTAATCCAGCACCCGAATCCGGCCGGCATGACCGCGGCGCTGATGGCGGTTGTCCATGAAGGCGCTTCCGCGGAGGAGGCGCTCGCCATACTGGAAAGGGGAGACGTCCGATGAAGAAGCGCGTTATCCGATTCGGCGTCATCGGCTGCGGCCTGATGGGCAAGGAGTTCGCCAGCGCGGCGGCGCGCTGGTGCCATCTGACGGATATGGACGTCGAGCCGCGTATCGTCGCGGTAAGCGATCCCGTCCCTGCCGCCGCCCAGTGGTTCAAGGACCGGGTGCCGACGGTGGAGCACGTCTATTCGGACTACCGGGAGCTGCTCGCCGATTCGTCTGTAGAGGCGGTATATTGCGCCGTTCCGCATCATTTGCATGAACGGATTTACATCGACATCGTCAAGGCGGGCAAGCATCTGCTCGGCGAGAAGCCGTTCGGCATCGACCGGGAAGCAAACGCCGCCATTCAGGCCGCGATTGATGCGCATCCCGGGGTCATTGTCCGCTGCTCGTCGGAGTTCCCGTTCTTCCCCGGGGCGCAGCAAATCGTCCGGTGGGTAGGGGAAGGCCGATTCGGCCGCATTATCGAGGTAGAAGCGGGGTTCTGGCATTCCAGCGACCTGGACCCGACGAAGCCGATCAACTGGAAGCGCCGGACGGCCACGAACGGCGATTACGGCTGCATGGGCGATCTGGGCATGCATGTGCTGCATCTGCCGCTGCGCTTCGGCTGGAAGCCGGCCAGCGTTCGGGCCTTGCTTAGCAAGATTATGGAGGAGCGGCCGGACGGCGAAGGCGGGACGGCCCCTTGTGAGACGTGGGACAATGCGATACTGGCATGTGAGGTGAAGACGGCCGATCAGCAGTTCCCGATGCTGCTGTCGATGAAGCGGATCGCGCCGGGTCATGCGAATACATGGTTTATCCGCATTTGCGGAACCGCTTTCTCGGCCGAATTTTCGACGAAATATCCGAAGCAGGTCGCGTCGCTCCCGTACGAGCCGGGCGGAGAACAAGCCTGGCACGTCGCCGATGCGCCTTACCGGTCTGCCTACGGAACCATTACCGGCTCCATCTTCGAATTCGGCTTTTCCGATTCGATTTTGCAGATGTGGGCCGCGTTTTGCGACGAGATCGCGCATCCCGGCAAGATGCGGCAGCCGTTCCGCTGCGCCACGCCGGAAGAGGCGGCGGACAGTCATCGCGTCTTCACCGCCGCGCTCGAATCGGAACGCACCGGCGCCACGATCGCGATAGACTGGAGGAATTGAGCGATGAGTGCGGGCAAGGCGGATATCGTCGTCGCCGGACATATCTGTCTGGACGTTATTCCGGACATGAAGCAGAGCGGCGGAAGCGTCGAGGGGATGCTGACCCCGGGCAAGCTGACGCAGGTCGGGCCGGCGCTTGTCGCGACCGGCGGCGCGGTCTCCAATACCGGACTGGCGCTGCATCGTCTCGGCTTTCCGGTGCGGCTTATGGGCAAAATCGGAAACGACGGCTTCGGCAAAACGATTGTCGAGGTGCTGGAAGGCTACGGAAACGGACTGGCGGACGGCATGATCGTCGCCGAAGGCGAGCACAGCTCCTATTCGATCGTCATCAGCCCGCCGGGCGTAGACCGTATTTTCCTGCACGCGACAGGGGCGAACGATACGTTTCGGGCGGCGGACGTGCGTCCGGAAATGCTGGCGGGCGCACGGCTGTTCCATTTCGGCTATCCGCCGCTGATGCGCCGGATGTACGAACGCGGCGGCGAAGAGCTGGAGCGTCTTCTGTCCGGCGCCAAGTCGGCGGGGCTGACCGTATCGCTCGATCTGGCCAGGCCCGATCCCGGCTCGCCGGCCGGGCGCGCGGGCTGGCGTTCCATTCTGGCCCGGACGCTGCCTCATGTCGATGTGTTCATGCCGAGCTATGAAGAAATCTTGTTTATGCTGCGGCCGGATCGGTACCAGGCGCTTGCGCGGGAGTACGGTTCGGAGGCGCTGCTTCGTTATGCGGACGGGGAAGAGCTGTCGCGGCTTGCCGGCGAGCTGCTCGGGATGGGTGCCGCCGTCGTCGCCTTGAAGCTCGGCGAATACGGGCTATATGTCCGTACGACGGACGATCCTGCCCGGCTGTCCACGATGGGCCCGTGCGCTCCGCAGGCGGCGGCAGCCGCAGGCTGGACAGGAAGGGAGCTGCTCGCACCCTGCTTCCGGGTCGGGACGGCGGGAACGACCGGCGCCGGCGACTGCACGATCGCGGGTTTCCTTGGCGGATTGGCACAAGGGCTCGCCCTCGAGCAAACGCTGCTCTGTGCCGTCGGCACCGGCGCCTGCAACGTCGAGCGCGCCGACGCTGTAAGCGGCGTGCCGGCGTGGAGCGAGGTGCGGCGCCGGATCGCTGCAGGCTGGCCGCAGCGCGAGCGCACCGTTCCGCTGTCCGGCTGGCGGCGGATCGACGCAGGCGATGGCGCCTGTCTGTACGAGAAAGGTTAGCTGGCGTCCGGCCCCGTTGCTTTGCGCCGGGATAATGTCCGGCCGCGCGGTCAAGCCGCGTCAGTGCGCCGGACTTTGCTGTCCGGCCGACGGCCAACCGCGCCAACGCGCCGTGACACCATCGTCCGGCCGCGGCCAAGCCGCGTCAACGCGCCGTGACACCATCGTCCGGCCGCGGTCAAGCCGCATCAACGCGCCGTGACTCCGCTGTTCGGTGCGGTCAAGCCGCGCCAACGCGCCGGATTCCGCTGTCCGGCCGGCGTCCATCGATGGCGGGGCATACGGCGGGGCGGCCGGCGGGGGAAGAGCGTCACAAGGGCATTTAAATTTTGAAGGAGGGGTAGAAGCATGACATTGAAGCGAAGCGAAGTGCGCAAGGCGCAGGCGAGAGCGGCCGACATGCTGGCCGCGGCGGGCATTGCGGTCACGCCGTCCGAGCGGGACAGCCTGGAGGTGGCCGGATTCGGCCTCGGGTCGCTGGAACGCGAAGGGCTGCAGCTGATCACTTACATCAATACCGACCGTTACTGCGCCAAGGAACTGGTCCTGTTTCCCGGTCAGACTTGCCCCGAGCACCTGCATCCCCCGGTCAACGGCGAACCCGGCAAAATGGAGACGTTCCGCTGCCGCTCCGGTCTTGTCTATCTGTACGTCGAAGGAGAACCGTCCCGGAACATTCAGGCCGTCGTCCCCGCCGAAAGCAAGGCGTATTATACGGTATTTCACGAAATCGCGCTCCGTCCCGGGGAGCAGTACACGATTCCGCCCGGCACCAAGCATTGGTTTCAGGGCGGCCCGAACGGCGCGGTCGTCTCGGAATTTTCCAGCACGAGCCGGGACGAATTCGATATTTTCACCGATCCGCGAATTGTAAGAATGCCCGTTATCGAGGAAGACGAAGAGCGAAGCACATAGAAGAAAGCGAGGCCGAAGCGGCATCCGTCACGCTTCCGGCGCCAGGCCCGGGAGCCGGAAGCGTGACGGCTTGAGCCGCATGCTGCATCGCAGCAAGCGCTCTTTGCGCGCGGTCAGGCGGACCGCTTCGGCCGGAGCAGCCCGGCCGGTAAGCGCATGGCCGCGCGTATGGCCAGCCCCCTTATCCGGCCGGAATCGTCACGGCAAAGGGGGGCTGCGGCGGCGGCGCTGCAGGCCCGTTTCATGACAGATCGACCCTAAAGCCCTCGCCGCGCAACGTCCGGATCATCCGGCGCTTCTTGCCCTCTGGTTTGTCCCTAAGGCAACGAATATATACCTCCGCCTGTTGCTCTTCCTGCCGAATTCATATCCCCCGCCCTTGTCCCACATGACCGCCCAGCCGAGGGCGATGCCGCGGTTCAGCCATCGATCGTTTCACAATCCGCTAATTCACAATCCGCTAATTCACAACACGGCAATTCCTTTTATATGATCCAATTACGCGCCTTTCTAGCATCAAGCTGCATCTTCACGTAATATAGAAGGGAGATGCAGCATGGATCAAGATGGAGGAGAAGGAACAAAATATGAAAAAGTCGATAATCAGCTGGATAGCGGTATTGTTCGCATTGCTGCTTGCGGCCGTTATGGCCGGTTGCGGCTACGTCGGAACGGCTTTTGAAGGAAAGACCGTATCCGAGACCGTCGCCCTGGAAGGGGTCGATACGATACGAATCGAGGCGGGCGGCACGGACGCCGTGCTGGCTGCCGGGGCGAAAGACGGAGAGCTGCTCGCCGAGATGGTGACGTACGGCAAAGGGCCGGAATTGAACGTGTCCGAACGCGACGGCGTCGTCACGATCGCAATCGACAAGCCTGCCGGACTTTCGGTTGGCAGGCAGCCCCGATTGGCCGTGTCTCTACCCGACAACTATGAAGGTGCGGTCGAGATCGAGAGCGGCAGCGGCGATGTGACGGCCGATAACCTGACCGCAGGCGATCTGACGTTCGACAGCGGCTCTGGCGATTTCGAGGTAAAATCGCTGAAAGCCAGCCGCATCGACGGCCGAACGTCCAGCGGAAATATTCGGATAGACGCCGCGGAGAGCGGCGGAGATATTGCATTATCGACATCGAGCGGCGAGATCCGGCTGCAAAAAGCGGAGAGCGGCGGCGGCATCGCGCTGAATGCTTCGAGCGGGGACATCGAATTGAACGCCGCCGGTAGCGCCGGTGACATCAAATTGTCGACGTCGAGCGGAGATATCGAGCTGGAGCTGGCGAACAGCTTGGGCGATATCGATTTGTCGACAGCGAGCGGGGATGCGTCCGTTCAATTTGCCGGCGAGCGTCCCGGTATGCGGCTCGATCTGGAGTCTGCGAGCGGCTCGAAGACGGTCGCGTTCGAGCTGCGGGATCTGGAGCAGACGAAGCGGACGTTGAAAGGCATTTACGGCGACGGTTCCCGCACGCTCAAAATCCGCACGCAGTCCGGAGACATCTCGGTCCGTTGACAGACCCTTAAACGTTTCCCGACCCGAAAAGTTTCAGTATACGGTGCGAATCGTTTTCGTGCGAGTCATGGTAAAGGGAAAAAGCGAACATGCATCTTCGGCTCCACACCGACAGTGGTTCCGGAGATGCTTTCGTTATGTTTGCGGTACGGCACTCGGCTGTCAAATGGCCGTGTCGTCGTGCTAACGGAAGGAGCCCGCAGCGCCTGCGAAAATGACGATTGCAGTTTGGACGCAAACCGGTATAATTACTGGTGTTATTATTGGATATTGCCGGATGGTCCGGACCGGTTTCGGACGCTCCGGATATGTATGAGCAGTGGCGCGAACAGCCGCCTTATTCTGTCAAACAAAGGGGATGGGATGAACGACATGACGAGCCAACCGATTATCCGCTTCGAGCGGGTAACCGTTCAGTATGACGACGATCCGCCCGTACTGCGGGACGTCAGCTTCGAAATCGAACGGGGCAAATTTTATACGCTGCTCGGCCCTTCCGGCTGCGGCAAAACGACAATTCTGCGCCTGATCGCCGGCTTCATCGAACCGACGCAAGGAAATATTTATTTCAACGGGACCGTCGTCAACCGCGTGCCCGCCGAGAAGCGTCAGGTTAACACGGTGTTTCAGGACTACGCGCTGTTCCCGCATCTGAACGTTTTTGAAAATGTCGCCTTCGGCCTGCGGGTGAAAAAAATGAAGTCGGCCGACATCAAGGTCAAAGTGCGGGAAGCGCTGCGGTTCGTCAATCTCGACGGCTACGAGACGCGCCGCATTTCGGAAATGTCCGGCGGGCAGCGTCAGCGCGTCGCGATTGCCCGGGCGATCGTCAACCGGCCGGAAGTGATTTTGCTGGACGAGCCCTTGTCCGCGCTCGACCTGAAGCTGCGCACCGAAATGCAGTACGAGCTGCGGGAGCTGCAGCGCCGTCTGGGCATTACCTTCATCTTCGTCACCCACGACCAGGAAGAGGCGCTCGCGATGTCGGACGAAATTTTCGTGCTGAACGAAGGGATCATTCAGCAAAGCGGCACGCCGACCGACATCTATGACGAGCCGATCAACCGGTTCGTGGCCGATTTCATCGGTGAGTCGAATATCGTGCCGGGCCGGATGACCCGCGATTATTTGGTCGAATTCGCCGGCAAGCCGTTCGAATGCGTCGACCGCGGATTGACGCCGAACGAGCCGGTCGAGGTCGTCATCCGCCCCGAGGATTTGGAAATTACGTCGCCGGAGCAGGGCAAGCTGCGCATAAAGGTCGATTCCCAGCTGTTCCGCGGCGTTCATTACGAGATTCTCGGCCACGACGAAGCGGGCAACAAGTGGCTCGTCCATTCGACGAAGAAGGCGACCGTCGGCGAAGAGATCGGCCTCACCTTCGAGCCGGAAGCGATCCACGTCATGCGGTTCGGCGAGACGGAAGACGAGTTCGACAAACGGTTGGAAGCGTACGGAGAGAACGGTCATGTCAAGTAATACCCGAAATCTGTACCTCATTCCGTACGTCGCCTGGATCGCGCTGTTCGTCGTCGCGCCGATTCTGCTTATCGTCTATTATTCATTCTTCGATGTGGAAGGACAGCTTACGCTCGATAATTACGCCAAATTTTTTACGCCCGTCTATTTGCGCATGACGCTCAGCTCGTTCTGGTACGCTTTTCTGATTACCGCGTTTTCGCTGCTGGTCGCGTACCCGACTGCCTACTGGCTCACCCGGACGAAGCATAAACGGCTGTGGCTCATGCTGATTATATTGCCGAGCTGGATCAATCTGCTGCTGAAGGCGTACGCCTTCCTCGGACTGTTCGGCACATACGGCCTGGTCAACGCGCTGCTGGAGACGATCGGCATCGGCGCGCGGCAAATTTTGTTCACCGACTTCAGCTTTGTGTTCGTGTCGGTTTATATTTTTATTCCGTTTATGGTGCTGCCGATTTTCAATTCGCTGGAAGAATTGAATCCGTCGCTGCTGTATGCGGCGCGCGATCTCGGCGCTTCGCCCTGGACCACGTTCCGGCGCGTCGTCTTCCCGCTGACGCTCAGCGGCGTGAAAGCGGGCTGCCAGGCCGTGTTCATTCCGGCGCTTTCGCTGTTTATGCTGACGCGGCTGATCGCCGGCAACCGGGTCATTACGCTCGGCACGGCGATCGAGCAGCATTTTCTCGTGACGCAGGACTGGGGAATGGGAGCGACGATCGCCGTCTTCCTCGTCATCGTCATGGCCCTTTTCATGATCGCGACGGGCGAGAGGAAGGTGAGAAGAATCCGGTGAGAAGGACAATCAAATGGCCCAATTTATATTTGATCGCCGTCTTCCTCGTGCTGTATGCGCCGATTTTGTACCTGGTGTATTATTCGTTCAACAGCAGCGGCACGATGCGCGAATTCGAGGGTTGGACGCTGGAGTGGTACCGCGAGGTCTTTGCCGATACCCGGCTGCTCATTATTGTGCTTAATACGCTCGTCATCGCGCTCTTGTCGGCCGCCATCTCGACGATGCTCGGCGTCGTCGGCGCGCTGGCGATCCATCAGGTCAGAAGACGCCGGCGGAAAAATGCGCTGCTGTCTCTCAATAACGTGCTGATCGTCAGCCCGGATGTCATTATCGGGGCGTCGTTCCTCATTCTGTTCACGATCGCCGGCATCCAGCTCGGTTTCTCGTCGGTGCTGCTGTCCCACATCGCGTTCAGCGTGCCGATCGTCGTGCTGATGGTGCTGCCGAAACTGCAGGAGATGAGCCCGACGCTGGTCGACGCTGCGCGCGATCTCGGAGCGAACCGCTGGAATGTGCTGACGAAAGTGACGCTGCCCTGTATCAAGCCGGGCATTATCGCCGGATTTTTCATGGCGCTCACCTATTCGCTCGACGATTTTGCGGTTACCTTCTTTGTGACGGGCAACGGCTTTTTGACGCTGTCGGTGGAAATTTACTCGCGGGCTCGCCAAGGCATTTCGCTGTCGATTAACGCGCTGTCGACGCTCCTGTTCCTCTTCACCATGCTGCTGGTCGTCGGCTATTATCTGATCGATCAGCGGAGCGGCCGGCCCGCCGGAGCGGAGGTGCGCCGATGAAATCGATCGTAAGGCTGTTCGTCGGCGTTTTCGCGGCGGCGTTCGCGCTCATGTACGTGACGTCGCTGCTCAATTCGTCGCAAGGCTATACCGGCGGCAATACGCTCACGATCTATAACTGGGGCGATTATATCGATCCGGAACTCATTACCGAGTTCGAGGAGCAAAGCGGCCTGAAGGTGATCTATCAGACGTTCGACTCGAACGAGGCGATGATGACGAAGGTGGCGCAGGGCGGCACGACGTTCGATGTCGCCATACCGTCGGAATACGCGATCAGCAAGATGAAGGAAGACGGTCTGCTGATTCCGCTCGACCACGGCAAGCTGCCAAACATGAAATATATCGACGAACGGTTTATGGACCTGCCGTTCGATCCGGGCAACGAATATTCGATTCCGTACTTTTGGGGCACGGTCGGCATCGTCTACAATCCCGACATGCTGGACGGCCGCAAGCTGACGAGCTGGAACGATCTGTGGGATGAACGGCTGCGCAATCAGATTCTGCTCGTGGACGGCGCGCGCGAAGTGATCGGGATGGGGCTGAACAGTCTGGGCTATTCGCTTAACGACACGAACGAGGAGCATTTGCAGGAAGCGAAGCGCAAGCTTGCCGCCTTGACGCCGAATGTGAAGGCGATCGTCGGGGACGAGATCAAGATGCTGATCGCAGGTGAGGAAGCCGCTGTCGGCGTCGTCTGGTCCGGCGACGCGGCAGAGATGATGTGGGAGAACGAGAAGCTGGACTATGTCGTCCCGAAAGAAGGGTCCAATCTGTGGTTCGACAATATGGTCATCCCGCGTACGGCCCGAAACATCGATGGGGCTCACGCGTTCATCAATTTCATGCTCGATCCGGAAGTTGCGGCGCGCAATGCGGAATATGTCGGATACTCCACGCCGAACGCCGCCGCGCTGGAACTATTGCCGGAAGAGATATCGGGCGACGAGCGGTTTTATCCGGACGCCGTGCTGACCGCCAAGCTGGAAGTGTATGAAAATCTCGGCAAACGGATGCTCGCGCATTACAACGATCTGTTTCTGGAATTCAAAATGCATCGAAAATAGCGCCGGCGCGAATCGGCAGACCCCGGACAGGCTGAAACCAAATATGGTATGATAACGAAGACAACAGGATGAGCCGAAACAGCGGTTATCCATGCTGGACGGATTTCAACAGATGGGGCGGTGGATCATGTATGAAGCATGTCGTGACGGTATGGGGAGCGAATTTTCGCACCGAGGAAGAACTGAGAGCATTCGTCGAGCCTGTAAGCCATGACGACGGTGAAACGTTGCCCTCGGAGTTTATGACGCGAAGCGGTATCGGTTGGTTCGATGCGGATTTTATGGAGACCCACTTTATAAACAGCGATGAAGAGCGCAGAATGTTCATCGCGTACATGCATCGGGATTATTCGCCGCACGAGCAATTTGCCGAACATCTGCCAGCCACCTTATACGCCAGCATCGGGCTGTACAATTCCATTATTTTGCTGTACGGCAACGATTCCCCGTCAGGCGCCGTCAACGAACAGCTGTTCCGGATCGCTCGGTCCGGGGCGGCTCCCGGTTCTTCCGCCATCCTGGTGGCGGGAATCGAATACGAGACTTGAAGCGATGAGAAAGCAAGGGGAGCCGGTTCGGGAACAATCCGGCCCCTTGCTGTTCCAAAGCCAAGGGCGGTGCAATTCCATCATAACCGGAACGTTGAGCTTGTTGTGATGGAACAAAAATAATCGGAGCATTGAGCCGGTTGTGATTCAACAAAAATAATCGTAACCCATTAAGTGCCGGGTGTGTTTCAACAAAAATCTGAAGGGCATTACCAGTTGTGAGTTTGCTGGCGGTGATCAGCGAAAAGGGATACTCACCAACATGGAATACACTTGGACAGAATACACTTGGAAATTTACCAATCACGTATTTGGGAAATTTTCACTTATGAATACCTCCTTTGTTATGGAGTAGGTAACATGCCTGCACCACTAACAATAGGAGATTTTTTATAGGTGTCAGAGAGGCTGACGAACCCTGGAAACGCTATTTGTGCGAAAACGGTGGGGGGATTAACTCCGGCCATTTTTCACCCGGGAAACTGCATTTTGCAGTTTCTGCTCATCGCTTCTGCTTGCCCGCCCAAACGTCCGCTCCATCCGTCAAACTGTCCCCGTCCAACGGTGCGCCCCACCTGCAGCGTCCCCGTCGTCCGTCCAACGGTGCGCCCCACCTGCAGCGTCCCCGTCGTCCGTCCAACGGTGCGCCCCACCTGCAGCGTCCCGTCGTCCGTCCAACGGTGCGCCCCACCTGCACCGTCCCCGTCGTCCGTCCGTCTGTGCGCCCCACCTGCACCGTCCCCGTCGTCCGTCCGTCTGTGCGCCCCACCTGCATCGTCCCCGTCGTCCGTCCAACGGTGCGCCCGCTTTCAACGCCCCTAGTCTCCCGGCTGATTGCTTCAGCGAAATCCTGCAAAAGTGCAGGAATTTTGGCCCGAATAGATGACATTGAGGTAAAATCCTGCGAAAGTACAGTAATTTTTTACGATTTTCGCCTGTTTGGCTTAAACGGATCAAAAAAACTGTATTATCGCAGGAATTTTTGCATTTTGGGTATTTTGCGCCCGAAAAACCTGTACTTTTGCAACTTTTTGTCACTAGCGTTGCATCAAAGA
>NZ_JBCNFP010000010.1:0-23745 GCF_050481165.1 Paenibacillus cisolokensis | reverse complement strand
AACTTTTCACTGTCCAGTATAATAACTATTAAATAAATTAACTTTCAAAATGAAAGGCGGGCTGAACGATGACGGCGACTTTGTCCACACCGTTTACGCTTAAAAATTTGCGGCTGAAAAATCGGATCGTTATGCCGCCCATGTGTCAATATTCGGTTACGGCCAAAGACGGCGTGCCGAACGAATGGCATTACGTTCACTATGTGTCGCGGGCGGTGGGCGGTGCGGGACTTATTATTATCGAAATGACGGATGTTGAGCCCGACGGACGCATCTCGGATTACGACCTTGGCTTGTGGTCGGACGAACATGTGCCCGCATTCCGGCGGATTATCTCGGAATGCCAGAAGTACGGCGCCAAGGTCGGCATACAGATTGCTCATGCCGGCCGGAAGGCCGAGGATGCGGCCGTGCCTGTCGGACCGTCGGCCATTCCGTTCGGCCCCGGCTTCAAAACGCCGCGGGCGCTTACGACAAGCGAAGTGAAGGCGATGGTCGGCAAATTCCGCGACGCCGCCCGGCGGGCGGTGGAGGCCGGCGTCGATACGATCGAGATTCACGGCGCCCACGGCTATTTGATTCACCAGTTCCATTCGCCGGCCACCAACGACCGTACCGACGAGTATGCGGACTACGCCAAATTCGGCGTCGAAATTATACGCGCGATGAAGGAAGTGATGCCGCCCGATATGCCGCTGTTGATGCGGGTTTCGGCAGTGGAATATATCGACGGCGGATACGGGATCGATCATATCATTGAGATTTGCCGCCAATATCGCGATGCCGGCGTCGACATGTTTCACGTTTCGAGCGGCGGCGAAGGCCCCGCCGGCAAGCGGAAGCCCGGCAATTATCCGGGCTACCAGGTGCCGATGGCCCGCGAGATCAAGCAAGCGCTGGGAGTGCCGGTCATTGCGGTCGGCATGCTGGACGATCCTCAGCTTGCCGGGAAGACGATCGCAAGCGGGGACGCCGATCTTGTCGCGGTCGGGCGCGGCATGCTGAAGGACCCTTATTGGGCGGTCCATGCGATTCGCGCCGTAGATGGCGAGACGACGGTGCCGCGCCAATACGAGCGGGCTTACTGATAACCGAAATCCGCCTTCGGACGAGGCCGAGGTTATGAACCTTCTGAATTTCGGGAAGACTGGTAGAGTGAGTTATAGACTCCCGAACAAGTCCCGAACAAGTCAGGAGGTCGGTAGAAGTGTATCAAATATTGCTGATTACGGACGGCTGCTCGAACGTTGGCGTCAACCCGGTTGTGGCGGCGGCCACCGCGCAGTCGGAAGGGATTGTGGTCAATGTCGTCGGCGTTGTCGATCAGGGCGAGCTTGGCGATTACGGCAAAGCCGAAATCGAGGAAATCGCCCGCGCCGGCGGCGGCATGAGCCGTTTGGTCAATACCAGGCAGCTGTCGCAAACGGTGCAGATGATGACGCGCAAAACGGTTGTGCAAACGATCCAGTTGGCCGTTCAGAAAGAGCTGAAACAGGTGCTCGGCACAGACGGCAAAATCGAGGAGCTGCCGCCCGACAAGCGCGGGGAGGTCGTCCGGGTCATCGACGAGCTCGGAGAGACGACCGGTCTCCGCGTCGCCTTGGTTATCGATGCCAGCGCCAGCATGAAGCCGAAGCTCCACGCGGTGGAAGAGGCCATTCGCGACCTGATGCTCAGCCTGCAGGCCCGGCAAGGACAAAGCGAGCTGGCCGTCTTTCATTTTCCGGGCACGAGTTACGGCGACGACTGTACGCTCGATCTGGATTGGACAACCGATTTGAAAGGCGTTACTTCCATTTTTCCCAAGCTGCAGATGCGCGGCACGACGCCTACCGGACCGGCGCTTATGCGCGTCATTGATTTTTGCAGAGAGGACAGGTATGGTAGGAGGAGCAAAGACGAAACGGACGGGATGATGGGTGACTACGTCGTTTGAGCTCGGATTGCGCCGGGGCGTCATCGTTACCGGCAAGTGGAATCGCGGCCGCTACCGCGTCGAGCGGATGCTTGGCGAGGGAGCCAACGGCAAGGTGTTCCTCGTGCAGCGCGAACGGGACAAAGGATGGTACGCTCTTAAAGTGGGAGCCAACGCTGTCGATCTTCAGTCGGAAATCAACGTGCTGAAGTCGTTGGCCGGACAGAACCGGTCATCGGGGACGGGTTCTTTTCTGATTGATGTGGACGATCTGTGCGCAATGGACGGCAGCGAGCATCCGTTCTACGTCATGCGGTACGTCAGAGGCGCGACACTGTCGGAATATCTTGAGCGTAGCGGTCCCGAATGGTTCCCGCTTGTCGGCTACAATCTGCTGCTCAAACTGTCCGGTTTGCACGATGCGGGCTGGGCGTTCGGCGACTTGAAGGTCGAGAACGTGCTGGTTGCCGATTACGGCCGCGTCGAGCTGGTCGATTACGGCGGCGTGACGGCGTTCGGGAAGAGCGTGCGCCAGTTTACGGAGATTTACGACCGCGGCTACTGGAACGCCGGCTCGCGGACGGCCGACGCCGGCTATGATTTGTTCTCGTTTGCGGTAATGTGCATTCAGCTTCACGAGAAGCGAAAGCTTGCGCAAATGGCCGCATCGCTTCTGCCGCAAAACCGTTCGCCGGAAGAGCTGATGAAGCTCGTCCAGCACAACAATGCGCTGCGGCCGCTGTCCGGGTGGCTCGGCGGCGCGTTGACGGGCCGTTTTGCGAACGGCCGGGAAGCGGCTGCAGCCTGGCAGCGGTTGATGCACCGGCCCGACGGGAACAGGCGCGCCGGCGCGGTTCCGGGTTGGATGAAAGCCATGTTTATGGCATCGGCCGCTTTGCTTGCCGTCACGATCTATTGGTATGTGCGCAGCTAAAACGCAAACGTCCGGGGGGAGGGGAGTCATGGAGGAACTGGTGAGGAAGATAGCGGATATCGCTCATACGGAGCGGTTGTGGCAGCGGGGAGAGACGATCGTCGTGGCCGTGTCGGGCGGCCCGGACTCATCGGCTTTGCTCCATGCGCTCCATCGGTTGGCCGATCCTGAAGGGATTCGCCTGGTTGCGGCCCATGTCGATCATGGATTCCGCGGCGAGGAATCGGCCCGGGAGGCGGAGATGGTTCGGGCGTTCGCCGGCCGGCTCGGCGTTCCGTTCGAGACGGTGCGGCTCGATCTTCCTGTTTATATAGAAGAAACGCGAATGAATGCGCAAGCCGCGGCCCGGAAGCTGCGGTACGATTTCCTGCACGAGGTGGCCGCGCGCCGCGGCGCAGCCCGCATCGCGCTGGCGCATCACGCGGACGATCAGGCCGAGACGGTGCTGATGCGCATCCTGCGCGGAGCCGGTCCGGGCAGCCTGGCCGGCATTCCGATTCGCCGCCGCGAAAAAAAGGTGGAACTCATTCGCCCCCTTTTGCGTATGAACAAGATAGAGCTGCTACGCTATTGCGAGGAGAACGGCGTTCCGTACTGCATCGACAGCAGCAACGAACAGCGGTACTACTTCCGCAACGAAGTGCGTTTGGACATTTTGCCTTATTTGAGCCGTTTCAATCCCCGGTTGCCGGAAGCGCTGGCGAGGCTGTCCGAAATCGCCGCAGAGGAAGACGCCTGGATGGCCGGCGAAACCGAAGCCGCCTTCAAGCGGCTGGTCCGCTGTTCGGGCGGCGAATGCGCGATGGACCGCCGGCCCTTCCTGGGCCTTCATGTTGCTTTACAAAGGAGATTGATTAAACTAATATTAAATTATCTGTCACTGGAAACGGAAACAGCCTCGTTCGAACGGATCGAGACGATCCGTCTCGCTGCGCTCGGCGAGGAGACGACCTGGACGCTGGATGCCGGCGGCGGCATACGCTGCGTAAGGGAATACGACACCCTTCGCTGGATTTCGCAGCGGGACGGACGATCCCTGCCCGGTCGTACAGGTCGTTACGCATACCGCGTTTCGGCCGACTGCCGGCTTCTGCACGTGCCCGAAGCGGGCTGCTCGTTTCGATTCGACGAAGCGCCAGGGGGAGAGAAGACGCGCCCGTCCGGCCGCATGGAAGCGTGCTTCGATGCCGACAGGCTCGCGTATCCGCTCACGGTACGCAATCGCCGGCCCGGCGATCGGATGCGGGTCATCGGACTAAACGGTTCCAAAAAGGTTCAAGATATGTTCATCGACGAGAAGATCCCGCCTTCCCGGCGGGAGGCGATGCCGCTTTTGACCGATTCGGAAGATCGCATCGTCTGGATACCCGGATTGCGGCGATCGCCGTTTGCGCTGCCTGACGACTCTACCCGGCGGGTGCTGCGCGTTCGCGTAGAACGCTGCACGGATGCGGAATAACGGGGCGATAGCGGGCATTTGCCCGAATAAGTTGCACTTGTTTATTCATAAGTATAGCTATAACTTATAGGAGGACTTCATTTGTTAAACGACATTCAAGAAGTGCTGTACGATTCTGAACAAATCCGGGCGAAGGTCAAGGAACTCGGAAACAAGCTTTCCCGTGACTTTGAAGGACGGAATCCGTTGGTGATTTGTGTTCTTAAAGGCGCGTTTATTTTTATGTCCGATTTGGTAAAAGAAATCACCATTCCGCTGGAAATCGACTTTATGGCCGTTTCCAGCTATGGCCAGTCTACCAAATCGACCGGCGTCGTGAAGATCGTCAAAGATCTCGACACGCCGGTGGAAGGCCGGGACGTGCTGATTGTGGAAGACATTATCGATAGCGGGCTTACGCTCAGTTATTTGATCGACGTGCTGGAACGCCGCAATGCGAAGTCCGTAACGGTCGTGACGCTCTTCGATAAGCCGGCCCGCCGGACGGTCGAACTGGAAGCGGATTACACCGGATTTACGCTGCCCGACGCTTTCGTCGTCGGCTATGGGCTCGACTATGCGGAACGATACCGCAATTTGCCGTTTATCGGCGTGCTGAAGCCCGAAGTGTATGAGAAGTAGCGGAAAGTCCGTTGGCCAGTCCGATGCGCGATTCGCCGTACATGCCTCCCCATGCCGTTCTATTGTGGTGGAAAGACATGCTATGGTAAAATATTTTAAGCGTCTTGAGAGGAGGTAGGGGATGAATCGGATCATCCGCAATACTGGATTCTATTTGCTCATCTTCTTGGTGACCGTCGGGATTTTCCAATTTATCAGCAGACAAAACGATACGTCGGCCGAAATTCGGTACGACCAGTTGAGGCAAGAGATTGCAAACAATAATATCGAAGAAATTACGCTGCAATTCGACGGCTATTCCTATTTGGTCACCGGTAAATATAAAACCGCACCTCCGGATGCGCAATCTGACCGATTCTTCTCACGCACGAACGTTGAAGAATATGTAGTCAAGGAAATTGATGAAGCTTCGCGAACGAACGGCTTCAAGCTGACGATCAAGCCTACGGAAGAGCCTAGCATTTGGCTCACATTCCTTACCTCCATCATCCCGTTCGTGATCATGTTCATCCTGATTTTCTTCCTGATCAATCAGGCGCAGGGCGGCGGCGGCAAAGTGATGAACTTCGGCAAGAGCCGCGCGCGTCTGTACAACGAAGAGAAGAAGCGGGTCACGTTCGAGGATGTGGCCGGCGCGGACGAAGAGAAGCAGGAGCTTGTCGAAGTCGTCGAGTTTCTGAAAGATCCGCGCAAATTTGCGGCAGTCGGCGCCCGCATTCCGAAAGGCGTGCTGCTCGTCGGGCCTCCGGGTACCGGTAAAACGTTGCTGGCCCGTGCCGTGGCAGGTGAAGCCGGCGTTCCGTTCTTCAGCATTTCCGGTTCGGACTTCGTGGAGATGTTCGTCGGCGTCGGTGCCTCCAGGGTACGCGACCTGTTCGAAAATGCGAAGAAAAACGCGCCTTGTATTATCTTTATCGACGAGATCGACGCCGTCGGCCGCCAGCGCGGCGCCGGACTTGGCGGCGGTCACGACGAGCGGGAGCAAACGCTGAACCAGCTGCTTGTCGAAATGGACGGCTTCGGTGCCAACGAAGGCATTATTATCGTCGCGGCGACGAACCGGCCGGATATTCTCGACCCGGCGCTTCTGCGTCCCGGACGTTTCGACCGTCAAATTACGGTCGACCGGCCGGACGTGAAAGGCCGCGAAGCGGTGCTGAAAGTGCACGCCCGCAACAAACCGCTGAGCAAGGACGTCAAGCTCGATGTCATCGCCAAGCGTACGACAGGCTTTACCGGGGCCGATCTGGAGAATCTGCTTAACGAAGCGGCGCTTCTTGCCGCAAGACGCAACAAGAAGGAGATTGCCATGGTCGAGGTGGACGAAGCGATCGACCGCGTCATTGTCGGTACGGAGAAGAAAAGCCGCGTCATCAGCGACCGCGAGAAACGGATCGTCGCTTATCACGAAGCGGGTCATACGATCGTCGGCTATTTCCTGGAGCATGCCGACATGGTGCATAAAGTGACGATTATCCCGCGCGGCCGCGCCGGCGGATACGTCATTATGCTGCCGAAGGAAGACCGGATGCTGGTCACGAAGCAGGAACTGCTCGACAAAGTGACAGGGCTGCTTGGCGGACGGGTTTCGGAGGAACTGTTCATCGGCGAGATCGGCACCGGCGCTTACAGCGACTTCAAACAGGCCACCAGCATCGTGCGCAGCATGATTATGGAATACGGCATGAGCGAGAAGCTCGGTCCGATGCAATTCGGCAATTCGCAGGGCCAGGTATTCCTCGGCCGCGATTTCGGACATGAGCAGAACTATTCGGATGCCATCGCCTACGAGATCGACCAGGAGATGCAGCGCATCATCAACGAATGCTACGAGCGGGCGAAGAAACTGCTTTCCGAGAAGAGCAAGGAAGTGCATCTGATTGCCCAGACGCTGCTTAAGGAAGAGACGCTCGATATCGAGCAGATCAAGCGGCTGATCGAGACCGGGTCGCTTGACGGCGAGCCGGGCGAATCGCCGGAGCAGACCGAAGCGTCGAAAGAATCGTCGGCCGAACCGACTGTCGACACGCTCGGCAATGTCAGGGTTCGCATTCAGACGCGCGAACCGGGCGAAACGGCGGCTCCGCCGACCGATGACAAGAAGAGCGGCAACGACGATTCCGGCAATCGCGAATCGTAAAGCTTCCATCATATGGCTGCATTATTAGAGGCTCCGTTTCCGGAGCCTCGTTTTTTTATTTTTTGGCAATAAAAAAACCGGAATGAACGTGCGGCCATGGTATGGCGTCTAATCCGGCGCAATGGCCATTTTGCCCGGAACGGACCGGTGGTTTTTCTCATTGACATGGATAAATACCTTGTGTAAATTTAATGATAATTAAATGAAATGGCATACAGGGGACTCGGTAGTGTACGTTTTCCCGCAAGCTTGTGCATAAGTTCACAAAGTCGCAGGGGGCATTATGCGAGGCCAAAGCCAGTCAGATCCGAAGAGGAGATGTCAATCATGGAAGCATTGGCGCTGGAGCGCAAGGCGGAGCAGAACCGCCAGCTGCGCGATCGGCTTATGGAATTGAAGAAAGAGCGCAACGCGATTATTCTGGCCCACTATTATCAGCGGGATGAAATTCAGGAAGTGGCGGATTTCCGAGGCGACTCGTTTTTGCTTGCCCAGAAGGCCGCGCAGACCGATGCCGATGTCATCGTGTTTTGCGGTGTTCATTTTATGGGCGAGAGCGCTAAAATTCTGGCTCCCAATAAGACCGTTCTCATTCCCGACGAGCGGGCGGGCTGCCCGATGGCGGATATGGTGAACGTCGATGGCCTTCGCAAGCTGAAAGCACAGCACCCGAATGCGACGGTTGTAACATATATCAACTCGTCCGCCGAGGTGAAAGCGGAGACCGACATTTGCTGTACGTCAGCGAACGCGGTGAAGGTGGTCAACTCGGTGGAAAGCGACGAAGTAATCTGGGTTCCGGACAAAAATCTCGGTCATTACGTCCAGCAGCAAACGGACAAGAAGATGATCATCTGGGAAGGATACTGCAACACGCACGACATGCTGACGGTGAAGGATGTCGAGGAGATGAAAGCGAAGTATCCGAACGCCCAGTTCGTCGTTCATCCGGAGTGCCGTCCGGAAGTCGTGGCGCTTGGAGACTTCGTCGGCAGTACGACCGCAATCATTAAATATTGCAGAGAATCCGATCATAAGGAATTTATCGTCGGAACGGAAGACGGCACGGGGTACCAACTGCGTATGGACAGTCCGGATAAAACGTTCCATTTTGCCACCAAATATTTGGTTTGTCCGAACATGAAAGTCAACAATCTGAAGAAGCTGGTCAAATGTCTGGAGACGATGCAGCCGCAAGTTTACGTGCCGCCGCATGTCGCCGACAAGGCCCGCTTGTCGCTGGAGCGCATGCTGCAGGTCAAATGACCGCGCGCCGTTCTGATGTATTGCCCGGGAGGCTATAGTTGCCATGATTCCAAGATATCTCGTTAACCTATCGCTCCAGCAGCTCCCTGTCGTGGAGAAAGATGTTATCGTCATAGGGGCCGGCATTGCCGGCCTTTTTACCGCCATCAAGGCGAGCGAAAGTAATTCGGTTCTGGTTATTACGAAGAAATCGTTAATGGACAGCAATACGCGTTACGCCCAGGGCGGCATTGCCGCCGTCATTTCCGACGACGATTCGCCCGAATACCATCGCCAGGATACGCTTGTGGCAGGGGTCGGACTATGCTCGCAAGATGCGGTCGATGTGCTCGTTCACGAAGGGCCGGAAGGGGTGCGGGACCTTATCCGGATGGGCACCCATTTCGATCAGGAAAACGGCGAATTCGCGCTGACGAAGGAAGGCGCGCATAGTCAACGCCGCATTTTGCATGCGAACGGAGACGCCACCGGTTACGAGATCGTGCGGGCGCTGTCGGAGAAAGCCGTCGGCAATCCGGCAATTGAGATCTGGGACGATCATTTTGTCATCGACTTGATAACCGAGGACGGCGAATGCTGCGGCGCGCTCGTGCAGAAGCCTGACGGAAAGCGGCTGTTCGTGCGAGGCAAGGCTGTCGTTCTGTGCTCCGGCGGAACCGGCCAGCTGTACCGTTATACGACGAATCCCGATGTCGCCACAGGCGACGGTATCGCGATGGCTTATCGCGCGGGCGCCTATATTCAGGACATGGAATTTATTCAATTTCATCCGACCTCGCTCTGTTATCCCGGCGCTCCCCGTTTCCTAATTTCCGAAGCGGTGCGCGGCGAAGGTGCGATACTGCGCAATATTAAAGGCGAGCGCTTCATGGAACGCTATCATCCTCTGCTGGAGCTGGCACCGCGCGACGTCGTGGCAAGGGCGATCGTGAGCGAGATGGAAGCGACGAAGTCGACATTCGTTTATTTGGACATCACGCATGAGCCGGCTGATATGGTGAAGCACCGGTTTCCGAACATTTACGATTTTTGCCTCAACTACGGTCTGGATCTGACAACCGACTGGATTCCGGTAGCTCCGGCTGCGCATTATATGATGGGCGGGGTCAAAACCGATTTGCACGGGGAAACCAATATTCGCCGATTGTTCGCTTGCGGGGAAGTGTCTTCGACCGGCGTTCATGGAGCGAACCGTCTGGCCAGCAATTCGCTGTCGGAAGCGATTGTATTTGGCCGCCGCATCGTCGAGCGAATTAACGAACTGCCCCCCGTCGAAGGATTGCCGATCCCGGATATCCGGGAAGAGCGGAGTCGCGGCGGCGTACCGATGCAAGCGGTCGTCGAGCGGCGTCTCAAGCTGCAGAAGGTGATGGTTCGCTATGTCGGTTTGCGGCGCGATGCGAAGGGACTCGCCAAAGGGCTGGAAGAGCTGAAGCGCCAACTGCCGATATTCGAGTCGGTATTGACGAGGCGGGAAGAATTCGAGTTTGCCAATCTTCTTATTTGCGCGCTGTTGACGACGCAAGCGGCCTTGGCCCGCGAGGAGAGCCGGGGCGCGCATTATCGCGAGGATTTCCCGGAGAGGGACGATGAGCGCTGGCGCAAGCATACGGTGCTGCACCGGCTGCAAGGTTTGACGGGGGAGCGGATTGACGATGATTGATAACGGATTCTCCTATGAGTTCGAAGGGTATAATGAAGCGTTGAAGGAGCAAATCCGCCGCTGGCTGGCGGAGGACGTCGGCAGCGGGGACATTACGACCGCTGTCACAATTCCGGGAGGCAGCCAGTCCAAGGCGGTTATTCATGTGAAGGAGGACGGGGTTGTGGCCGGATTGCCGGCCGCCCGTCTCGTATTCGAAGTCGTCGATCCCGGATTGCGCTTCCGGCCGCTGATGCAGGACGGCCAGCGGGTAACGAAGGGCGACGTGCTGGCCGAAGTGGAAGGCAGTACGCACAGCCTCTTGACGGGCGAGCGTCTGGCGCTCAATCTGATGCAGCGGATGTCCGGCATCGCGACCAAGACAAGACGTTTTGTCGAGGCGCTGGAGGGGCTGCCGGTCCGCCTTGTCGATACGCGCAAGACGACCCCGGGCCACCGGTTGTTGGAGAAATATGCCGTACGTGTCGGCGGAGGGGCCAATCACCGGTTCGGCCTGTACGACGCCGTCATGATCAAGGACAACCATATCAAGGCCGCCGGCGGCATCCGGCAAGCGGTGGAGGCGGCTCGGGCGCGCATTCCGCATACGATGAAAATCGAAGTCGAGACCGAGTCGCTTGAGCAAGTGGACGAAGCGCTCGAATGCGGCGCCGACATTATTATGCTCGACAACATGCCGTACGATCGAATGAGGGAAGCCGTTCTTCGCATTAAGAGCCGGTCTCCCCATGTGATTACGGAAGCGTCCGGCGGCGTCCGTCTGGATACGGTGCGCGCGATTGCGGAATGCGGCGTCGACGTCATTTCCGTCGGGGGGCTTACGTATTCGTTCGATTCCCTCGATATCAGCCTCGATTTGAATGCAAAGAAGGGCGGGAACCCGTCATGATTTTGGTTATCGATGTCGGAAATACCAATATTGTGCTTGGTATATATAAGAAGAAGGAGCTGCTCCATCACTGGCGTCTCAGTACGAATCGGGCCGCGACGGTGGACGAATACGGCATCACCATTCACAACCTGTTTCAATATGCAAATTTGCCGATGGACCGGATCGAAGGGGTCGTCATTTCGTCCGTTGTGCCGCCGCTGATGCGCACGTTGGAGCAGCTGTGCCTGAAATATTTGCGAAGGACGCCGCTTGTCGTCGGACCGGGGATGAAGACCGGATTGAATATCCGTTACGAAAACCCGCGCGAGGTCGGGGCGGACCGGATCGTCAATTCTGTCGCAGGTATCGAGAAATACGGCACGCCGCTCATTATCGTCGATTTCGGAACGGCGACGACGTTCGATTTCATCGACGAGCATGGCGATTATTTGGGCGGGGCCATCGTTCCGGGCATCCAGATTTCGACCGAAGCGCTATACCAGCGCGCCGCCAAGCTTCCCCGTATCGAGCTGGCCAAGCCGCGCAGCGTGATCGGCCGGAATCCGGTAACATCGATGCAGGCCGGCATTATATTCGGATATGCCGGACAAGTCGACGGCATCGTCCGGCGCATCCGGGCGGAGTTCGGCGTTCGGCCCAAAGTGGTCGCGACGGGCGGGTTGGCCGAGCTGATCGCTTCCGAATCGGAGACGATCGAGGAGATCGATCCGCTTCTTACCCTGGATGGGTTGCGTCTCATTTACGAGCGAAACCGGGACTAAAGCTTTGCCAGGGATCATCTATTGGTACACCGCAGACATTGTTCATAAATAAATCGGGTAGAAAACGGAGGGATTAATAATGAATGAGCCGTTACAGGATATTTTGGTCCGGGGAACGGCGTGGGGGGGCAGCATTCGTGTCTTCGCGGCCCGGACTACACGGCTTGTAGACGAGATGCGCCGGCGTCACGGCACGCTTCCGACAGCGACGGCCGCACTCGGACGGGCGGCGACGGCCGCCGCGATGATGGGCGCCATGCTGAAAGGCGACGAGAAGCTTACGGTGCAAATCAAAGGGGAAGGACCGCTCGGGCAAATCGTCGTCGATGCCAACGCGAAGGGCGAAGTGCGCGGATATGTCGATCATCCCTCCGTCCATCTGGCCAGCAATTCGCAGGGTAAGCTTGACGTGGCAGGGGCCGTCGGCCGAAACGGACATCTTCATATTATCAAGGATCTGGGGCTGAAGGAGCCGTACCGGGGCAGCGTGCCGATCATTTCCGGCGAGCTCGGGGAAGACTTCACTTATTATTTTGCCGTATCGGAGCAGACGCCTTCGGCAGTCGGTCTTGGCGTGCTGGTCGATACGGACGGCTCCGTCCTTCATGCCGGAGGGTTCATCATTCAGATCCTCCCGGGTCTGACCGATGCGGAGCTCGACAAGCTGGAACGGGCCATCGGCGCGATGCCGCCCGTGACGTCGCTGCTCGATCAGGGCGAGACGCCGGAAGAAATATTGCGTTTTGCCGTCGGCGACGATTTGCTAATTCACGATACGATGGAGCTTCGTTTTCAATGCAAGTGCAGCCGGGATCGGGTCGAACGGACGTTAATCAGCATGGGGGAGGAAGAACTCCGATCGTTGGCCGAAGAGGAAGGGAAGGCCGAGGTCGTCTGCCACTTCTGCAATGAGGCCTATTCGTTTGACAAACCGCAGCTGGAAGCGCTGCTGCACCGGGTCAAGGCGAAGAACGGCACATAACGGAGGCCCGGAACAGATGAGGAGAGCGGGCTTGCTGAAGAGCATTGTTGTGTTTCAGGCGATATGCCTGATTGCGTTGTCGGCTTTCGTTATCAGCCGAACCGTTCCGGCTTACCCGAGCGAAGAGGCGGGTGCGCCGACGGATGAAGAAGAGTCGCCGGACGGCCGCGAGCAGACGGACGGCAGCGTTGTCGCCCGGGTCGGCTCCGGCGTCATAACGGAGGACGAGTGGGTATCCGAATTGATCCGCCAGTACGGGGACACCGTGCTGCGAACGATGATGATACGCCGGGCCATCGATCTGGAAGCGGCCAAATACGGCATTACGGTGCGGGATGAAGAGATTGAAGGCGAGCTTATGCTGCGCGTGCTCGGCTACGGGAGCGAAGAAGCTTTCTACGATGCGATGAAGGACCAGCTCGGCTTGACCGAAGAGGACGTATGGAAGGATGCGCGCTACCGGCTGTTGCTGGAGAAGATCGCCACCCGTACGATTTCCGTGACGGATAAAGAGATCGACGACTATCTTCGCGAATATGGCCAGCAGTTTCAGGGGACGACGCAATACCGGCTGGCCTGGATTGTGACCGATACGTACGATGAGGCGGAACGCGTATTGGATCTGCTTGAGGAAGGGGAAAGCTTCGAGCGTCTGGCGAGCGAATATTCCAAGGACGAATTTACGGCGGATAACGGCGGCGATCTCGGACTTGTCGACCAGAACGACCCGTTTCTCGATCCTGCCCTGCTGGAGGCTGCCGGCCGTTTGGAGATCGGCTCCGCAACCGGACCGCTCAATGTGAAGGAAGGATATGCCGTAGTACGGCTGCTCGAGAAGCGGGAAGCGACCGCGCTTAGCGGAGACTTGCTCCGCGAGGCGGCACGCCGACAAATCGCGCTTTCCGTTGCCAAGCCGCTTCGGGAAGTCGAGGAGGAGCTGCTGTCGAAATATGCAGTCGTCCTAAAACCGGCTTTTCAAAGCGGAAATTAGGCCCTTTGGCGGAAATCGGGTATTGACAATAGATGACATCCATTGGTAAGATGGAATCAGGCAAAACCTACTGAAATAGTCGGAATAACAAGGAGGCTTGCATTCATGGCCAAAATTGTCAACAGTATTACCGAGCTGATCGGTGATACGCCGCTTGTTCGATTGAACCGTCTCGTCCCGGAAGATAGCGCAGAAATTTATGTCAAGCTGGAATACCAAAACCCGGGAGCAAGCGTCAAGGACCGGATTGCGATCAGCATGATCGAAGTTGCCGAGCAAGAAGGACGAATCAAACCGGGCGACACCATTATCGAGCCGACCAGCGGCAATACCGGTATCGGTCTGGCGATGGTAGCCGCTGCGAAAGGATATCGGGCCATTCTGGTCATGCCGGAAACGATGAGCATCGAGCGCCGCAACTTGCTTCGCGCTTATGGCGCCGAACTGGTGCTGACGCCGGGCTCGGAAGGAATGAACGGCGCGGTGAAGAAAGCGGAAGAGATTCTGAAGGAGAATCCGAACTACTTCATGCCGCAGCAATTCAAAAACCCGGCCAATGTCAAAATTCACCGCGAAACGACGGGTCCGGAAATCGTCGAGGCGATTCAATCGCTGGACGGCAAGCTGGATGCGTTCGTGGCCGGCATTGGCACCGGCGGTACGATTACAGGTGCGGGTCAAGTGCTGAAGCAGCATTTCCCGAATATTCGCATTTATGCCGTAGAACCTGCTGCTTCCCCGCTTCTGTCCGGCGGCAAACCCGGGCCTCATAAAATCCAGGGAATCGGCGCCAACTTCGTGCCGGACATTCTGGACCGGGAAGTTTATGACGGTGTTATTACCGTCGAGAACGAAGATGCGTTCGAAACGGCGCGCCGTTCCGCCAAGGAAGAAGGAATTCTGTGCGGCATCTCTTCGGGCGCAGCCATTTTCGCGGCTTTGAAAGTCGCCAAAGAACTGGGCAAAGGTAAACGCGTCGTCGCCGTCGTTCCGAGCAACGGGGAGCGCTATCTCAGCACGCCGCTGTTTAATTTCGAGAATTGATAGCATCCGCGCAGCGGATGCGGAGCCCTTTCGGCGCTCCGCCGCTGCAACGCGAATGCACCAGGCAGTCTCCGGCGCCGGCCGGGGGCTGCCTCTGTTTTTCGGCGGCTTTCGTTCCGCCGCTTTTCTTTTTTCTGTCGATTCGGTATACTAGCTTGCAACAAGGCCGGGCGGCAAATGCCGCAGGCTAATCGGGTGGAGGGAGCGGCAAGTGGAAG
This sequence comes from Paenibacillus cisolokensis, assembly GCF_050481165.1. NCBI lineage: Bacteria > Bacillati > Bacillota > Bacilli > Caryophanales > Paenibacillaceae > Paenibacillus > Paenibacillus cisolokensis. Next base: position 8,859 of record NZ_JBCNFP010000010.1, on the reverse strand, counting down.
CGACGTCATTGGAGCAATGGAAACGGTGGCGCAATGAAGGCAAATATACGACGCTGCCGCTGCTCAGCATACGGTCGTGGACATTCGGCGAAGCGTCGCCGGCTGCGGGCTGGACGTGGACGAAAGCGTGGCAAGCCGCTTCCCCGTATGCGATCGTGCTGGAGAGCGGCAAGGACGGAAGGTATACGTATTTGGCGATCCGCCCGTCCGCCGTCATCCGGGGAAAAGGAGAAGCGGCCGAGGAGATTGACCTGTCGACGGGGAAGCGGACGGCCTATAACGGCAAACCGCTCGACGTCGTCAGACGGTGGATGGCGGCTTATACGGGACCGCGGCTGGAGGCCGGGCCGAACTGGACCGGAGGCTGCGCCGGATTTTGGGGATATGACGTCGTCCGTTCGATCGAACGGCTACCGGTTCTGGCGCATGACGATTTGGACCTTCCGGACTACCTGTTTATGCGTGTGGACGAATTGTGGATCGTCGATCATCGGGAGCGGGAAGTAATCTGCGCCGTTCATACGCATGTGAACAGGGCGGTTGGCGATGCGGAGCTGGAGGCTTTTCACCGGGCGGCTTTGCGGAAGACGGAAGAAATGTGGGATTTGTGGCGAACGATCGTATCGCCGGACGGCGCGGACCGGAAACTTGCGGAACGCCGGGGCCGGTATGTGGCGGAGCAAAGCCCGCATATCGACATCGAGTCGCTCCCGGGTCTTTCGTCCCCCTTTTCAAAAGAGCGGTTTATGGAAGCGGTACGGGCGATTCAGCGGTATATCGGGCAAGGCGACGTCTTTCAGGTCAATCTGTCGTTAAGGCAGGAACGGCCGGTCGACGCATCTCCCGAGGAGCTATACGAATGGTTGCGTCTGCTGAATCCGTCTCCCTATATGGGCTTTTTGCGCTGTCCCGATTTTCAGCTCGTGTCGGCATCTCCCGAGCTGCTCGTGCAGTTGAAGGACGGTACGCTGTCCACCCGGCCGATCGCCGGTACGCGCCGCCGCGGCCGCACGCCGGAAGAAGACGAGCGGATGGCCGAGGAGCTGCGGACGAATGAGAAAGAGCGGGCCGAGCATATTATGCTTGTCGACCTGGAACGCAACGATCTGGGGCGCATATCCGCTTATGGGACCGTTCAGGTGAAGGAATTGATGGTCATCGAGCGCTATTCTCACGTTATGCATCTGGTGTCCCAGGTGGAAGGCAAGCTCGCGGACGGCAAGGATGCGTTCGACGTCGTCGCGGCGACATTCCCCGGAGGGACGATTACAGGCGCGCCCAAAATCCGGACGATGGAAATTATCGAGGAGCTGGAGCCGGTGCGGCGCGGCCCGTATACCGGATCGCTCGGCTGGATTGACTATAGCGGTGATTTGGAATTTAATATTATTATACGTACGATGACCGTCCGTAACGGCGTCGTATATATACAGGCCGGAGCGGGCATCGTAATCGATTCCGATCCGGAGCGGGAATATCGCGAATCGTTGAATAAAGCGAAAGCGCTGTGGAAAGCGATAGATTTATGCGAACGTTTCGCCGGGACGGCCGGAACGGCTCTGGCGGCCGATCGGCGGAAAATGGATATAGCGGACGAATAAAGCGTCCGCCTCGGGCTCAAGATGGAAAGGGGACGCCGGGAATGATACTGGTAATCGACAATTACGATTCATTTACTTTCAACTTGGTGCAATATTTGGGCGAGCTTGGCGAAAGGGTCATCGTCAAGCGCAACGACGAAATCGATATGGCAGGCATCGAACGCCTTGCGCCGGATCATATTTTGATTTCCCCCGGTCCCTGTACGCCGAACGAAGCCGGCATCAGCCTTTCGCTGATCGACCGGTTCAAAGGGGAAATTCCGATATTGGGCGTATGTCTCGGGCACCAATCGATCGGCCAGGCTTTCGGCGGCGAGGTGGTCAGGGCGGAACGGCTCATGCATGGGAAAACATCCGAAATCTATCATGACGGCAAAACGATTTTCTCCAGCATTCCTTCCCCCTATACGGCCACGAGATATCATTCGCTGATCGTCAAGCGGGACACGCTTCCCGATTGTCTGGAGATAAGCGCTGAGACGGCCGAAGGCGAAATTATGGGATTGAGACATAAGGAATATCCGATCGAAGGGGTGCAGTTTCATCCCGAGTCGATCATTACGGAGCATGGCTTGACGCTGCTTCGCAATTTCCTGTCGATGAAAGCGAATGCGGTTCGATGAATATCGGAATTAACGGAGCTGTGGTCGAAGCCGGCAAAGCCGTGATCTCGGTTTACGATCACGGTTTTTTATACGGGATGGGACTGTTCGAGACGTTTCGGACCTATGGCGGCAAGCCGTATTTGCTGGACCGGCATTTGGACCGTCTCGTCCGCGGCTGCGAGGAGCTGGGCATACGTTATACGCCTGACAGGGCCAGGCTTGAGCAATGGCTTCGCCGCGTCATGGCGTCCAACGGGTTGGAAGAGGCTTATGTGCGCCTGACGATAACGGCCGGCGAAGAAGGTCTCGGGCTTCCTGCCGGCGATTACGAGCGGCCGAATGAGCTGCTGCTTGTAAAGCCGCTGCCGCCGGTCGATCCGTTGCAGGATTTGCGCGGGAAAGAACTGCGGCTGCTTCGTACGCGGCGCAATACGCCGGAAGGCTCGGTGCGTCACAAGTCGTTGCATTATATGAACAGTTTGCTCGCCAAGCGGGAACTGATGCGAAGCGGCGCGGCGGCGAACACCGAAGGGTTGATGCTCACGGCCGATGGCCTGCTGGCAGAAGGTATCGTCAGCAATCTGTTCTTCGCGTCGGGCCGTAAAATATGCACGCCATCGACCGATACCGGCATTTTGCCGGGCATCACAAGGGGACGGGTGCTGGAGCTGGCGGAAGAGGCCGGGTATGACGTAGAGGAAGGCCATTATCGCTATGACGAGCTGTTGGACGCCGACGAAATATGGATCACCAATTCCGTTCAGGAGCTCGTTCCCGTCACCCGGCTGACATCCTGTGACGCATCGCCGCATATTGTCGGCAACGGGACGGCCGGCCCGATCGCAACCGCTCTTCTCAAGTTGTATCGCCAGGACGCATCGGGCGAACGCTGACGATGGAGTCTCCCGGCTCGAAACTGAACTGCCAAAACGGAAGGTGAGCAGATTGCACAGAACATTCATGAGACCGCCGATTCATATTCGCCATTACGATTTGGGCGGAGGCGTGGAGCTTGAGCTTGGTTCGCGGACGCTGATTATGGGCATATTGAACGCGACGCCGGATTCGTTCTCGGATGGCGGCCGGTATACGACTGTCGAGGAGGCTGTCCGCAGGGCGGTCGAGATGGTCGAGGAGGGAGCCGACATTATCGATATCGGCGGCGAGTCGACGCGTCCGGGCTCCGCGTTTGTCGATGCTGGGGAAGAGCAGCGCCGCGTGCTGCCGGTCATCCGGGCAGTCCGGGAGGCGCTTCCGAAAGTGCCGATCTCCATCGATACGTACAAGGCGGAGACGGCAAGAGCGGCCCTGGAAGCAGGCGCGAACATCATCAACGATATTTGGGGGCTGAAGGGAGACGAACGGATGCCGGCCGTAGCCGCCGAGTACGATTGTCCGGTTATCATCAGCCATAATCGCCACGCTCGGGATTACAGCGATCTTGTATCGGATGTGTTGGCCGATCTTCAGGCAAGCGTGAAGCTTGCCCGGCATGCCGGCGTCCGCGATGACCGGATATGGCTGGATCCCGGCATCGGCTTCGCCAAAAATTACGACGACAATCTCGTCCTGATGGGCAGACTGTCGGAATTGGCCGCAATGGGATTCCCGGTCTTGCTCGGCACCTCGCGCAAACGTTTCATCCGGCAGACGCTCGACGTGCCGGTCGACGAGGCGGTGGAAGGGACGGGCGCGACGGTGGCCCTCGGCATTGCGCAGGGATGTCAAATTGTAAGGGTTCATGATGTGAAAGAGATGAAACGGGTAGCCGCCATGACGGATGCGATCGTTTATCGGTTGGCCTAAGGGAAGCCAAGCCCGGTTTACAGGGGTGAAGCCTGACGATGGATCGAATCGAATTGAAAGGCATGAAGTTTTTTGGATATCATGGGGTATATGCGGAGGAGAACAGGCTCGGCCAGCGATTCCGCGTCGATTTGGAGCTGAAGCTCGATCTGTCGGCGGCCGCGTCGACGGACGATCTTCGGGAGACGGTCAATTACGCGGAACTGCATGCGCTGACGAAGAGCATCGTGGAAGGCCCTCCCTTCAAGCTGATCGAAGCTTTAGCGGGTCACATTGCATCCCGGGTGCTGCAAGCTTATACTAGGATAAATGAAGTGACGGTTCGCGTCATCAAACCACATCCGCCATTCGACGTGGAATTTGACGGGGTGGCGATCGAATTGACCAGAAAGCGGGATGAACATGGACATGTCGTTCCCGTCTGAACGTTCGCCGCAGGACGCAAGCGGCAAGCCGGCCGGGCAAACCGCGAAGCGGGGAGCCGCATACGTCGCGCTCGGTTCCAATCTGGGCGACCGGGAGCGTTCGCTGTTTGAAGCTCTTCAATTGCTGAACGAACACCCGGCGGCGGATGTGCTCCGGGTATCGCCCGTTTATGAGACCGATCCGGTCGGCTACACGCAGCAGCCGGCTTTTCTCAATATGGTCGCCGCGGTCCGGACATCCTTGACGCCGCGAGAATTGCTGCGCCTGCTGCTGGATATCGAGCGCAAGCTCGGACGGGTTCGGGACGTCCGCTGGGGACCCCGAACGATCGATCTCGATTTATTGCTTTACGATGACAGGCGGTTCGAAGACGACGAGCTGACGCTGCCGCATCCGCGGATGATGGAGCGGGCATTCGTGCTCGTACCGCTGCGGGATGTGCTTCATCGGGAGCATCCGCTGTACAATCAGGTGGCGGAATTGACCGCAGATGCGCTCAGGGACGGAAAGGAAGGCATCGCCCTATGGAATACGATCAACTGGCACAACGCGTTCGCGCGTTTCGAAAATTAAAAGGCTACACGCAATTGGAGCTGGCCTCGGCACTCGACATATCGGTCGCCGTGCTCGGCTCGCTGGAACGGGGCACGCGCAAGCCCGATCCGAAACTGCTGGAACGGATTTCCGAGCAGCTCGGCATCAGTTACGAAGAACTGACAGCGGGTGACAGCCGATTGTCATAACCGGTGAGGAAAAGTTCGTATCCAACACGGCAAACGAAAGGAGACAGGAGCGGCATGCTGAAAATCGGAGATATCGAAATGAAAAACAACGTGGTGCTAGCGCCGATGGCCGGCGTGTGCAATCCCGCTTTCCGGCTCATTGCCAAGGAATTCGGAACCGGGCTTGTATGCGCGGAGATGGTCAGCGATAAAGCCATTCTGCACGGCAATAAGCGGACGATGGAGATGCTTTATGTCGACGAACGGGAGAAGCCGCTCAGCCTGCAAATTTTCGGGGGTGACCGACATTCCCTTGTCGAGGCCGCAAAAATCGTCGATAAACAGACGAACGCCGACATTATCGACATCAATATGGGATGTCCGGTCCCCAAAGTGACGAATTGCGACGCTGGCGCCAAATGGCTGCTTGATCCCGATAAAATATACGAAATGGTGTCGGCTGTCGTCGATGCGGTCGATAAGCCGGTTACCGTCAAAATGCGAATCGGCTGGGACAGCAAGCATATATATGCGGTCCGCAACGCCCAGGCGGTCGAGCGGGCCGGCGGGAAGGCGGTCAGCGTCCACGGCCGCACCCGCGAACAGCTGTATACCGGCAAAGCGGACTGGAATATTATAAAAGAAGTCAAGGAATCCGTTTCGATTCCGGTTATCGGCAACGGAGACGTCATGACGCCGGAGGATGCCAAGCGGATGCTCGACCTGACCGGCTGCGACGGGGTTATGATCGGGCGCGGCGCGCTCGGCAATCCATGGATGCTGTATCGAACGGTTCACTATTTGACGACGGGAGAACTGCTCCCCGAGCCGACGCCGGAAGAGAAAATCGAAATCGCCATTCTGCACATGGACCGGTTGTGCGCCTTAAGAGGAGAAGCGATAGCGGTTCGCGAAATGCGCAAGCATTTGGCGTGGTACCTGAAAGGCCTGAAAGGCTCCGCAAGGGTGAAAGATATGATTATGGAAGAAACAAGCCGCGATACACTGGTCGACATTTTGCAGCAGTATGTCGCTTCTCTTCGCGAAGAAGAAGCGCAATCGCGATCGGACGCAGCAGCCGTTCATTGACAGGTCAGTCCCGCTTTCCCGGGGCTGCCTGTCGGACATGTTATGCGTTTTCATTCCTTTGTCTGGATGCGATTGACATACCGTGTTCATTTGAATATAATCTTGCAGTATAAATCACCCAATGAACACAACCTGACGTCAGCGCAGGCCGCATAAATTGGCATGATGCGCAAGGTTTGTGCGTACGATATGAACATTCGGCCAATCGTGTATGCCCGGTATGAAAATATGTCATATGACAGGAGAATCGGAAATGAGCGATAAGGAAATCATTCTGACGCAGGATGGATTGAAGAAGCTCGAGGAGGAACTGGAAAACCTCAAATCGGTGAAGCGGCGCGAAGTGGCGGAGCGGATCAAAATCGCTATCGGCTACGGCGATATCAGCGAAAACTCCGAATACGAAGACGCGAAGAACGAGCAGGCCTTCATCGAAGGTCGTATCATTACGTTGGAGAAAATGCTTCGCAACGCGCGCATTATTAACAATGAGGAGATCGACACCGATACCGTCAGCATCGGCTCCACCGTGATCGTGGAAGATGTGGAATTCGGCGACACGATGGAATACGCCATCGTCGGCACTGCGGAATCCGATCCGCTTCAGAACAAAATTTCCAATGAAAGTCCGGTTGGAAAAGCGATTTTGGGCAAAAAGAAAGGCGAGATCGTCGATGTGAACGTTCCGGCTGGCGTTATTCAATATCGAATCGTAGATATTAAAAAATAAAATAATGTTGTGCGGCAACTTTCGAAATCGAAAAGCTTCCTTTCGGAGGCTTTTCTTGCCGCATGGCCATATTTAAGGAGTGAATGGAAGTGGAGCGGGAAACGCAAGTTCAGGAACAGGAACTGAGCGAGCTGCTAAAAATTCGGAGAGACAAGCTGGATGAGCTGCGGAAGCTTGGCATCGATCCGTTCGGCGGCAAATTCGAGCGCACTCATCAGGCGGCAGACATTATTAAGGCATACGATCATTTACCGAAGGAAGAGCTCGAAGCGCTGTCCGTCGAGGTCAGCGTAGCCGGACGGATCATGCAGAAGCGCGGGATGGGCAAGGCGGGATTCGCCCACATTCAGGATCTGAGCGGGAAGATTCAGATTTACGCGCGCAAAGATTCCTTGGATGATGCGCAATACCGCGCTTTCGGGATTCTCGATATCGGAGATATTATCGGCGTACGCGGCACGGTGTTTCGGACCAATACCGGCGAAACCTCCATTAAAGCGAAAGAAATCGTCGTCCTGTCCAAGTCGCTGCTCCCTCTTCCCGATAAATACCACGGCCTGAAAGACGTTGAATTGCGCTATCGTCAGCGTTATGTCGATTTGATTATGAACCCTGACGTTCAGCGCACGTTCATTACGCGGTCGCGGATCATTCAATCGATGAGGCGCTATCTCGATTCGCTCGGTTATCTGGAGGTCGAAACGCCGACGCTCCATGCGATTGCCGGCGGCGCCGCGGCGCGTCCGTTCATTACGCATCATAATGCGCTGGACATGCAACTGTATATGCGGATCGCGATCGAGCTTCATCTGAAAAGACTGATCGTCGGCGGAATGGAAAAGGTATACGAAATCGGCCGCGTATACCGCAACGAGGGAATTTCGACGCGTCACAATCCCGAATTTACGATGATCGAGCTGTATGAGGCTTATGCCGACTACAAGGATATTATGGCCTTGACTGAAAATTTAATTGCCCATATTGCGAAGGAAGTGCTTGGCACGACGGTCATTACGTACCAGGGCCAGGAAATCGATTTGGCCCCGCCGTGGCGGCGCGTTTCGATGGTCGATCTGGTCAAAGAAGCGACGGGCGTGGATTTCAGTGTGCAGATGAGCGACGAAGAAGCTCATCGGCTGGCGAAGGAACATAATGTGCCGGTAGAGCCGCATATGACGTTCGGCCATATCGTCAATGCGTTTTTTGAAACGTTTGTCGAGCATACGCTTATCCAGCCGACCTTTGTGACCGGCCACCCGGTCGCCATCTCCCCGCTGGCCAAAAAGAATGCCGACGATCCGCGGTTTACCGATCGTTTCGAGCTGTTCATTGTGGCCCGGGAGCACGCCAACGCGTTTACGGAATTGAACGATCCGATCGACCAGCGCCAGCGATTCGAAGCGCAGCTTCTCGAACGCGAACAGGGCAATGACGAGGCGCATGAGATGGATGAGGACTTTATCCGCGCGCTCGAGTACGGCATGCCGCCAACCGGCGGGCTCGGCATCGGCATCGATCGTCTCGTCATGCTGCTCACGAATGCGCCGTCGATCCGCGATGTGCTGTTGTTCCCGCTGATGAGAGAGCGGGCGGACGAAGCGTAAGGCGCGACAACTCATAGGACAGGTCGTCATCCGATGTCATTCGATGGCGACCCCGACTATGTTTATGTTGTGGAAAAAATTAATTTAAAAAAACACTTGCAATCTAGCAGGGGGGCGTGATATATTATAAAAGTCGCCGCTGAAACGGCGGTGAGCGAAAGCAGCATTTGTTCTTTGAAAACTGAACAACGAGCGAACTGCCCCGTCAATGAGAATTGACGGAAGCAACAATAATGAGCACAATCAACTTTACCATTTATGGAGAGTTTGATCCTG
>NZ_JBCNFP010000009.1:0-19735 GCF_050481165.1 Paenibacillus cisolokensis | reverse complement strand
TACTTAGATTTTCAAGATAGTATAAGTTGAACAAAGAAAGGAAGGGCGTCTCATGAAATTATGGCTGCTTCTTCATCTGGCGGGTGTCGTATTATTTGTAGGAAATATTATGACGGCGGCGTTTTGGAAAGTTCGAGCGGAATTTCAGAAGAACCCGGCCGTCATTCATCACGCTGTAAAAAACGTAATGCTCGCCGATTTCGTGTTCACGATTCCGGGGCTCATTCTTATCGTCGTTTCGGGAATCGTCATGGCTGTTCGAGCGGGAATCTCCATGCACGGGTTTAATTGGCTTACGTTATCGCTCATATTGTTTGCCATTACAGGTGTTATCTGGCTAGCGATTCTCATTCCCTTGCAACGTGCCATGATCCGTCATAGCGCTGCCTGCATCGAGAGCGGGAACATCTCTAAAGCGTATGTTTAAAGCGTCGCGTTTATGGGATGTTTTTGGTATTATTGCAACTTTGCTGCCGATTGTCATTCTTTACCTCATGATTTCGAAAAGCTTCTAAACTTTTTCCGACATCCCTCATTTGCAAAAATAGCTTCGAAATGGACGGACCGGTCAATCCCGTTCGCATGAAAGTACACGGGGCATAGCGGGCTATATCGGCGAAACCCGCCGGTTTTGGTTTTTCGTGCAGGAGCGTGGATTGAAACACAGTCCGCCTGGTGGGCAATTTTGACGTTGAGCGTCGCTCCTCGTGCAGGAGCGTGGATTGAAATAAACCGTGTTCCGTACATAGGATCCACGAATTCGAAGAAGCGATTTCAGGCCATGTATGAAGCTATGGGTGTTCAAGGCCCTGTCGTGAAGAACAATTCGTTGGAGCATGAGTTTCGAAAAGAATCATGCTAATGGGAAAGGTAAATGATTCATGTATCTTCATGAAGTTATGAAATTAACAGAAAAAATTAAAACGCCCGATCAGTATCCTTTTAACATTCCAGCGATCAAAAGTCTCGGGACATTAAAGTTCAAGAAGAACGTTACGTTTTTTGTCGGAGAGAACGGTTCAGGGAAATCAACGTTATTGGAAGCTATTGCGTATCAATGCGGGTTTAATACGGCGGGAGGAGGCCGGAATAATCAATACGAGTTAGCCTCCTCGGAAGCAAAACTTGGGGACTATATCCGGCTTTCATGGATGCCCAAAATCAATTCGGGTTTCTTTTTGCGGGCGGAATCCTTTTACACCTTCGCGAACCACATCGATGATTTGGCCCAAGAAGATCCGAGCATCTATCATGCATACGGCGGGAGATCGTTGCACGAGCAGTCTCATGGCGAATCGTTCCTATCCTTATTCAAAAACCGATTCGGGAGAAAAGGAATCTATTTGTTGGACGAACCGGAAGCAGCTCTTTCGCCGGCAAGACAGTTGGCATTTTTAAGTATTATTCATGAACTGCAGCATAATGCGCAATTGATCATCGCGACTCATTCTCCCATACTTTTGGGTTACCCCCATGCGGACATATACTCCTTCGATCAGCAGCCGATCGGCTTGATTCAGTATGAAGACACGGACCATTACCAAATAACCAGAAGATTTTTGGAGAATAGAAAAAGATATCTCAAAGAATTAATAGACTAAGCTGCTACTCGCGATCGCGCCATAAGAGACAGCCAGAAAAAAGATGGCGGCCATGACGGAGAAAACCGATTTTTCAAAGAATTCGATTCTCCCCGTTGTGGCCCTCGGTTGGAACGGCAGTTTTGTCGCAATCGCCAGAAGGAGCGCCAGAAAGTTGTTTATACCCAATACGGATGGCGACGGTTATAATGAAAGTAAAAAGTTTGCTCTTCGTGAAGAAAGGAGCAGGTTTTGACCAGGAGGCGGTTGCATGGATGTTCGAAAAGAAACGCCTGAAGAACAAAGCGAACGTTTAAGACAAGAGGAGTTAAAGCGTAATCCTTCCGGTGCGTTCGGCGATGGCATGAATCGTGCCGAATTTGGAAGTTTGGCCGATTTGGTAGGCGGCTTGGGATGGAAAGGCACGGGGATTTTAATTCTGATATTGGTTATAGGGTATGTCCTGTATAAATTGCTGTTTTAAAAAGGGACGGTGATACCTTTTTCGCCATCTGAAAGAAAGAACAAGCGTATTCGAGATGTTGTGCGAATGCGCTTTTTTCGTTTGTACTGCTGGAAAATACGATATAACCGATAGTTAAAGTAGAAGATATAGCTGACAAAATCGGCGTTTCTGGTATAAGCTTGATTACAAATAATCAGGGAGGAGAGTCCCTTTGGCATGGCTAAAGAGAATCGCAGTGCTTCTGTCGTTCCGCCGGAGCATTCAAGGGAGAATTTTTGCCGCGTTCAGTCTGGTGATTCTGGCCGCACTTGCGCTGGTAGGTCTCGTCGTTTATTATCACATGACGAACACGATCCAGCGAAACGCGACGGATTACGTCGCCGACAGCTTTCGGCGAGCGGATGAGAACACGGGAATTGTAATTCAGGATGCAAGCCGGTTGATGGCTCTTGTCGTCACCAATCAGGAGATCGTCATTCCGGTACTGCTGAGCGGCAATTCCGAAGTATCGCTGGAAGGTTTCCTGGATCAAAAGCGAATGGACAGCTTTCTTTCTTACCTTATCGCCTACAAATCGAATATTAAACGGATAACGGTGGCAAGCGCGATCGACGGGAGGGTTTTCTACGAGGGGCATCCTTATCAGGACAGGCTCAGCCTGGATTGGGGGCTTATGGAAGAAATTTGGCTAGCGCCCGCTGAAAAAATATTTATTAAGCATACGCGCATTGGCAGAGAGGATGCTGTTACGCTCGGACGGAAGATCGTCCACAATCGGCAGACAATCGGAGTAGTCATGATCGATTTGAATTATGATTTGCTTCGCAACAACTACAATATTCGCCCGTCCGAGGACAGCAGCATCTACGTGTTGGACGAAAACGGGGAAGTCGTGTTTCGGCAATCCGCCGATGACAACGAAGCGGAGATGAACGGCAAGCTGCTGCGGGAAGCGATGGCGGTTGACGGTGTCCGCGAGATGGGGCATGGGGGCAGCCGTCAACTGGTTGTAAGCTTGAAGGCCGAATCGACGGGCTGGACAACGGTAGGCATCATCCCGCAGCGCGCGTTGATGAAGGATTCGTTCACGCTGGGACAACGCATTGTCCAGGCGGTCGTACTCGTCTACCTCGCCGTTCTTCTTGTGTCCATCGCTGTCGCCTCGCATATTACGAGAAATTTGCGTCAGTTGTACAATGCGATGAAGCGGGTGCAGGAGGGGAACTTCTTTGTAACCGCGAACATTACGGCGCAGGACGAAGTGGGACAATTTTACCGCATGTTCCAATCGATGCTGGGACGAATCCGGGAGCTGATGGACGGCCTCAAGCAGCGCGAAGCGCTGAAGCGGGAAGCCGAACTGGCGGCCCTGCAGGCTCAGATCCGTCCGCATTTTCTGTACAATTCACTGAATACCATCAAGTATTTGGCGGCGTTGAACGGCGCCCGCAATATCGAGGAGGTGTCTTCCTCCCTCATTGAGATGCTGCGCGGCGTGCTCGGCCATACGAATGAGTTTATTCCGTTGCGGGAGGAGCTGTCCTATGTGCGCAGTTACCTGACCATTCAAAGGTACAAATACGCGGACCGGTTTCAGGTCGTATACGAAATTGACGATCAGTTGCTGGATGCGCCGGTGCTCAAGCTGATCCTGCAGCCTCTTGTCGAGAATGCGCTGACGCATGGCATCGGCAGCCTGCCGGATCACGGCTCGATTTGGGTCAAGGCGTTCCGAGACGGAACGGAGCTTGTCCTGGAGGTAGGAGACAACGGCGTCGGGATGACGGCCGCGCAGATGGAGGCGGCGCTTCGCACGGACACGCTCCGGGACGGCTTCCGCGAGGGCGGTATGGGCATCCGAAATGTGAACGAACGAATCCGTATGGTGTATGGCCCCGCTTACGGCGTCAGATTATACAGCAGGCCTCACATATTTACGAAAGCGGAAATCCGGATACCGATCGCGAAAGGGGAGAACGGTATTGCTGAACGTTTTGTTGGTGGACGACGAGCCGCTGGCCTTGACGCATTTGAGGCGGTTGATTGACTGGGAGGCGCATGGTTTTCGCATATGCGGAGAGGCTCGCAACGGGCAAGAAGCGGTGGAGATGCTGCCGGCCGCAAGGCCCGACATCATTATTGCGGATATTGACATGGCCGGCATGGACGGCGTGCAGCTTAGCGGTTATATTCACGATCATGGCGACGAGCGGGTGAAGCTCGTCATGCTGAGCAGCTACGACAACTACGATTTTGTCCGAAATACGATGAAAAACGGCGCTTCCGATTATTTGCTCAAGCACAGGACGAGCGGGGAAGCGTTGCTGGAACTGCTGTTGCGATTGAAGGAGGAAATTCGGCTGTCAGAGAGGAAGCCGGACGGACTTGCGTTTATGGAGCGTCATTGGCCGACGCTTAACCGGGGATTGGCTGAGACGTTTCTGCGCGGCCTGGTGCTGGGTCACGAAGAGAATGCTGCGCAGGCCGCGGAATATTTGCGCCGCCTGTCTCAGGTCGGCAGCGGCCGCGTCGTGGTGGCCGCTTTGCAAGCCTCCGATGGGCAGGAGGCGCTCGGCCTCCGGACGGCTTCGGAGAAGAAGCAGCGGGCCAGGGCGGTCATGGACGTGATCCGCCAATCACTGGAGCAGGACGAGAACGGTATTGTCGCCGATCTCGGTGAGGGACGCTATGCGGTGTTGTTTGCCTTCGAGGAAGAGAGAAGCGAGCATGCCATTCTGCAGCGTGTCCGGGCGTGTCTGAAGCGGATGGCGGACAGGCTTCGTCTGTTCGTCAACGTCCGCCTGTCGTACGGGATCGGCCCCGTTAGTGCGAGACTGGACCGGCTTGCCGAGGACTATGCTTCAGCCTGGTCGGTCAGGGACGGCGCATCTCCGGACGGCGCCGCATCAACGGCCGGGCAGCCGATCGGTCTCACCCTTCGTCAGGAGAAGGCGCTGATCGCCGCTGTGGAAGAAGGTGAGGCATCGAGGGTGGCCGTCATTCTCGATGACATTTTCACCGGACTGAAGGACGCGGACAGCTTATCCGTGACCATTCCGCATACGGTGAGCGAACTTGTGCAGCTGGCCGATAAAATATGGAGCAAGTTGGGGAGCGGAGCCGAAGCCTCGTATGACGAGGGGGAGTGGCCGACGCGGCAGGAGATGGCCGACCCGAACAGGCTGGACGAAGTGGCTTCCTGGGTCAAATCGCTGTATGCGCAACTGCTCCGCAAGCTTGGGGAATCGCTGCGGGAGCGGAGATATTCGCCTTATGTACGGCAGGCCGTCGCGCTCATCCGCGAGCGGTTTGCAGAGCCGATTTCGCTTGAGATGGCGGCGGAGGCGGCCGGTATTACAGATACTTATATGGGGCGTTTGTTCAAACAGGAGACCGGCGTTTATTTTACGGATTATTTGAACGGTATTCGCATTGAAGCGGCGAAACAACTGATGGACAGCGGAGATTACCGTACCAAAGATATTTTTGAGCGGGTGGGCTTCTCCAGCTACACTTATTTCTTCAAGGTGTTCAAAAACCGGACGGGCATGACGCCGCAGGAATACGCCAGGCGGCGGCGATAAAGCGGAGCGCCTCCCTTTGTTTGAAATTTTGCAGTTTCTGTTCAGAATATTGCAATCTTGGTGTAATCGCTTGCGGTATAAAATAAAAGCGTTTCCATTATGATTTGGGGGAGGTCGTATCCATGAAAGGTCGGAAAATAGCGGGGATTGTGCTGTCCGCCGTTATGCTGATGGGCATGGCTGCAGCCTGTTCGTCCGGCGGCAACGGCGGGGAGGACGGAGCGCCCGAAACATCCGCAAAGCAGAAAGAAGAGACGGAGATTCGGACGGAAGGTTTCCCGATTGTGCAGGAACCGATCCAACTGAAAATGTTTGCGCAGAAATCGCCGACGAACGGTCCGTATGAGGAGATGCTGGTTTTCAAGGAATACGAGAAGATGACAAACATCGACATTGTGTGGGAGGATGTTCCGACCGAAGGTTTCGCCGAGAAGAAGAATCTGATGTTCGCATCCAACGAGCTCCCGGACGCGTTGTTCAAAGCGGGCCTTTCGCCGCTTGAAGCGGTTAAATACGGAAGCTCGGGCATGCTGATTCCGCTTGAGGATTTGATCGAAGGGTATGCCCCGAATATGAAGGCGCTGCTGGAGGAGTATCCGGAAATTTTAACGTCGATTACGGCGCCCGACGGCCATATCTACGCGTTGCCTACCATTGTGACGCTCGGTTCGGCCAGAACAGACAAGCATTGGATCAATAAGACGTGGCTGGATACGCTGGGTTTGAAGGAGCCGGAGACGACCGACGAATTGCTCGAGGTGCTCCGGGCGTTCCGCGACGGAGATCCGAACAAGAACGGGCAGCCGGACGAAATTCCGATGTCGGGCTGGGACCGGAACGCCGTCATCAATGCGCTTGCCGGCGCGTGGGGACTCGATCTTCAGATGGGCTACAACATCATGATCAGAGATGGCAAGGTTAAGATCTGGTTTGACGATCCCGCGTTCAAGGAAACGCTGATGTTTGTGCGCCAGCTGTTTCAGGAGAAGCTTCTCGACCAGGAGCTGTTCACGCAGAACGCATCGCAATACGTCGCCAAGATGGCGTCGGGCAACCTGGGCTACTTCCATAACCAGGCGAGCGATCCGTTCGCGGCCAAGAAGGACGATTTCGTAGGCATCGCACCGCTGGCAGGTCCGAATGGAGACCGAAATGCCATTGGCCGTCCGGTCGCGCGCGACTTCGGCACTTTCGCCATTACGTCCGTCAACAAGCACCCGGAAGCGACTATGCGCTGGATCGACTATTTCTATGGCGAAGAAGGCTCGATATTTTTCCGCTACGGCAAGGAAGGCGAGACGTATACGGTGCAGGAGGACGGAAGGCCGGAATATACCGAGGCCATTCTGACCGATCCGCGCGGCACCGGGACGACCATCGGCCAGTTTACGCCATGGCCGGGCGGGGGCGCGCCGCATCTCATCAACGAGAAGAACGCTTCGGCCATCAATCCGCCGGAGGTGCAGGCCGCCCAGGAGAAACTCGATCCGTAC
This sequence comes from Paenibacillus cisolokensis, assembly GCF_050481165.1. Lineage (NCBI taxonomy): Bacteria > Bacillati > Bacillota > Bacilli > Caryophanales > Paenibacillaceae > Paenibacillus > Paenibacillus cisolokensis. The sequence continues at coordinate 12,612 of NZ_JBCNFP010000009.1, read as the reverse complement.
ATGCCGAAGGAAGTGCTCGGCGCACCGATCTTCGACGAGAATACGTCCAAGGAAGTCAACACGCTGCGCCAGGATCTTGACACCTATGTGGCGGAGACGACCTCCAAGTTCATCACCGGCGCGTTGTCTTTCGACAAATGGGACGAATACGTGAAGACGCTGGAGAAGCTGAACATCAGGCAATTGGAGAAAATCTATCAGGAAGCGTACGACAACTCCAAATAATATGATCGGAGCGGCCGCTCGCAAGGCACCCCGTACGGGGACGAAGCGGTGCGGCCGGTCTTCGCGAAAGGAAGCGAGGTGTGCGGCATGCGGACGGCATCCGATACGCCAGAGCCGGGCGCAGGCATAAATGCGGAAGCCATGACCCGCATACGCAAGGGCGCCGAATGGCGCAAAGGCTGGAAGCGGGCTGCGGCCAGATACGATTTATACCTCATGCTGCTCGTTCCGGTGGCATGGTATGTTATTTTTCAATACGGTCCGATGTATGGCGTGCAAATTGCGTTCAAGGACTTTAACCCCGCCAAAGGCATCGTCGGCAGCGAATGGGTCGGCTTTGAAAATTTTGACCGCTTTTTTTCATCGTATTATTTCGGACGGTTGCTCTGGAATACAGTAAGCATCAGTTTGCTGTCGCTGCTCATTGCGTTCCCGATCCCGATTTTGCTGGCGCTGCTTATTCATGAAATTCCAAGCGACAGATTCCGCAAGGTGCTGCAGAACGTGACGTACATGCCGCATTTCATATCGGTCGTTGTCATTGTCGGCATGCTTCAGCTGTTTCTCAATCCGCAGTCGGGGCTTGTCAATTTGATGCTGGGCGCGCTCGGCATCGAACCGATTCCGTTCATGGAAAGCGCCGGCTGGTTCAAGACTGTCCTTATCGGGTCCAATATTTGGCAAAATATGGGGTGGTCGTCCATTATTTATATCGCAGCGCTTAGCGGCATCAACCCGCAGCTGTATGAAGCGGCCAAAGTCGACGGCGCAAGCCGGTTCCGACGAATCTGGCATATTTCGCTGCCGGGCATCACGCCGATTATCATCATTATGCTCATCCTCGACGTCGGCGCGTTTATGAATGTCGGCTTTGAAAAAATATTGCTGATGCAGAACGATTTGAACAAGGAAGCGAGCGACGTGATCCAGACCTTCATCTATCACAACGGCATTTTGCAAGCCGACTACAGCTACAGCGCGGCTATCGGTTTGTTCAATTCGGCCATCAACTTCGTTCTGCTCGTTCTCCTTAACGGCTATGCCCGGAGAAAGGCGGAGACCAGCCTATGGTGAAAGAAACCTCGATTCGTTCGCGCGGCCCTTCTCTGCAGCATGCGGGAGAACGGGGCTTCGACGCTGCCGTCTACGCCATCTCCGGCCTCATCCTGCTGTCGGTACTGTATCCGCTGCTGTTCGTGCTGAGCGCGTCGTTCAGCGACCCGGTCATGGTGATGAACGGCGAAATGTGGTTGTGGCCGAAAGGCTTCACGCTGGACGCGTACAAGGAAATTTTCAGATTCGACGCGGTATGGAACGGCTACGCGAATACGCTGCTGTACACGAGCGTCGGCACGGTCGTGAATGTCGTAATGACGACGCTGGCGGCCTATCCGCTGTCGCGGCGGGATTTGCCTGGGCGCGGCGCGCTTATGTTTGCGATTACGTTTACAATGTTTTTTCACGGCGGGCTCATTCCGACCTATTTGATCGTGAAGGATCTCGGCATGGTCAATACGATGTGGGCCATGGTCGTGCCGACGGCAATTGCGACATACAATCTGATTGTGATGCGCACTTATTTTCAGAACAGCATTCCATGGGAGCTGCAGGAAGCCTCGCTCATCGACGGATGCTCGAACACCCGGCTGCTGCTCCACATTATTTTGCCGTTGTCGAAGCCGATCATCGCCGTCATGGTACTGTTCTACGCCGTCGGTCACTGGAACGCTTTTTTTAACGCGCTTATTTATTTGCGGGACGATGAACGGTATCCGTTGCAGCTCGTCTTGCGGGAAATTCTGATTGTCAGTCAAAGCAGTTTTCTGGACGAGTCGGGGTCGACCTTCGGGATGACCGAGAAGCTGCTGCTTGCCGAAAGCATCAAGTACGGGCTGATTATTGTCGCCAGCGTTCCGGTGCTTATCCTGTATCCGTTTGTGCAAAAGCATTTTGTCAAAGGCGTCATGATCGGCTCGATCAAAGAATAGAGAGGAAGAGAGCGATGAGAGAGCGGGCGACGATCGCCGTCGATGTGGAATCGGTTTCGGCGCATTGCGTGAACCCTTACATCTTCGGGCATTTCGTGGAGGATATCCGCGATCATATGGAGGCGATGCTGGCCTTTGTGCTGAAGGATATGGATTTCGAGGACGAGGCCGACATTCACGGCGTCTCTTCGGGCTGGTACCCGGTTACCGACGGCAAAAATACCGAATACGCGCTCGAGCCTGCGGCGCCCAGACATTCCGGGCACAGTCAGCGCATCCGCATCCTGAGCGCGGACCGGTGCCGCGGCGGGATTGGGCAGCGCGTCAGCGTGGAGGGCGGCATGACGTATCTGCTCAAAATTGTGGCGCGTGCTTCGGTAGATCTGCGCGCCGCCGTCTGCGAGCTGGCCGACCGGAAAACCGGCGAGCTGCTGGGCCGTGCCGAGCTTGTGCTGCGCGGGCACAAATGGCGGATGTACGAGCTCGAACTGACCTCCAGCCGTACCTGCGAGGATGCGGAGTTCCGAATTATGCTGTCCGCCGAGGAAGAGTCGTGGCGGGACACGATCGGCTCCGGTACGATCTGGCTGGATCACGTCTCCATGCTCCCCTCGGACAGCGTCGGGTACGTCAAGCGCGAGGTCGTGGAGCGAACCCGGGAGCTGAAGCCGGGTATGATGCGTCTTGCCGGTAATTACATCAGCGCCTACCATTTTGAGTATGCTATCGGCCCGGTTCTGGAACGTCCGAACATGATCAATGAAGCGTGGGGAGGTTGGACCCATAAATATTTCGGCACGGATGAGTTTTTGCGGTTTTGCCGGGATACGGATACGGAGCCGCTCATTTGTGTCAACGCCGGCACCGGCACGCCCGAGGAGGCGGCGGCCTGGGTCGAATATTGCAACGGCGGCACGGATACGGAATACGGAGCATTGCGCGCGCGCAATGGCCACCCCGAGCCGTACGGTGTGAAATATTGGGAGATCGGCAACGAAATATACGGGCCATGGCAGCACGGGCACTGCACAGCCGAGCAGTACGCACATCGTTACAACCGGTTTGCCGACGCGATGAAGCGTGTCGATCCGGATATCGTGCTGCTCGCCTGCGGCGACTGCAATCCGGAGTGGAACCGCACGCTGCTTCGCATTTCCGCGGATAAGCTGGACATGCTCACGCTTCACATTTACCACGGCAGCGCGACGGTCGGCATTACCCCGGACACGTCCAAAGAAGAACGGTATCCGGCGGTCGTTGCCTTCCCGGAGGTGAGCCGCGCCATTATCGGCAGGACGGAGGAGCTGATTGCCGGCAATCCGGCTTACGCGCATGTGAAGCTGGCGATTACGGAATATAACACGATGTATTATCCGAACACGATTCGTCAAGGCCGCCCGATGGAGCATACGCTGGAAGCGGCCGTCGCGAACGCCGCGAATCTCAATGAGTTCATCCGCCAGTCGCATCTGGTGCAGATCGGAAGTTTCTCCGATCTTGTCAATGGCTGGCTCGGCGGCTGCATTCGTGTCGGAGACGGTTATGCGGACCAATACCGGGGCAAGACAGCGGGCTGGAGCGGCCGAAGCCGCGTCGTCTACGGCACGCCGACGTTCCATGTCATGAAGACGTACGCGAACCGCCAGATTGCCCGCGTCGTGCCGGTGTCGACGAACTGCGGCACGTATCACTGGGCATCCGGCTCCAGACGCTACGGAGCGGAACCGGGACCACTTCCGGTGCTCGATGTGACGGCGACGCTGGACGAATCGGGGCATGTTCTGACCATATTCGCCGTTAACCGCGGCCTTGCGCCGGTGGATGCCGAGCTGCGCCTCGGTCCGTTCGCTGACGCGGTCGAGGCGACCGTCTGGGAGCTTGCGGGAGAAGACTGCGAGACGATCAACTCCGTCTTCGAACCGGAGGCGATTGTCATGCGTGAGAGACGTGTCGATATTGCCGGAGACAGGCCGGTGCTCGCATTAAAGCCCCATTCGGTCTGCGTGCTGGAAATCAGGCGATAAGCTCGTTATCCTTTCGCTATGGCATCCGGCAGCTGCGGATCACGATTCGCAACAAAGAACCGCGTTCTTCCGAAGCGCGGTTCTTTGTCGTTCGCATATGGGCGGGCCGGAAACTTAAGCGTGCCAAATGCGCGGCATCGGCATCGATTCCTTGCCGAGCTCGGCCCATATATATTTCAGCAGCAGCTCGGATTTCAAGTCCGCGTAATCGGGGTCGTCCCACAAATTGCGAAGCTCCTGCGGATCTTCGTCCAGATCAAACAACTCGCCGTACGTCTGATTGTAGTATACCGTTATTTTGTACCGCGCATTGACGTAGGTTTTCTGATGAATGGTCGTCGCTTCATGCCGGAACTCGCAGATCGCATGGTCTCTGGCTTTCTCCTTGCGGCCCAGCCAGACATCCCGCTGATCGACGCCGGTCATGGCATGAGGCACGGGAATATCGCAGAATGACAGCAGCGTAGGCGCCAGATCGACCAGCGATTGAATGGCCGGCGAGCTACGGCCGGCAGGCACCCGACCGGGATACCGGACGATAAAAGGCAGCTTGATCAGATCCTCATAATGGAATCCGCCCTTCTCCTGCAAACCGTGCTGCCCGAAGAAGTGACCGTGATCCGACGTAAATACGACAATCGTATCGTCTGTGAGCCCGAGCTCGTCAAGATTGTCCAGAATTCGGCCGATATATTTGTCCATCATACTGATCATGCCGTAGTAGACGGCCACAAGCTTTTTCCGGTCGTATTCCGTCAGCTTATGCCGTTTCCCGTATGCGTAGTAAAGATGGGATTTGTAGCCGTGAATGCCGTAGCCGCTTTCCAGCAGATGCGAGAAGTCCGGGTCATCCTCCTGCGTTTTGCCGAAATGGGGCGGGTTGCGGTCATGCTCTCCGGGCACGAGTGCGGGAATCGTCAGGCTGTCGGGATCATACATCGAATCCCACGGCTCCGGCACCAGATATTCCGGATGAGGATCGAAGAAGCTGGACCATAAGAAGAAGTTTTCGCCCGACTTCTTATATTGCTCCAGCATCGCGCCAGTCCGTTCCGCAATCCATGTATTGTAGTGGAACTCTTCCGGGATCGGCCACCGGTACGTAATCGCCGGGTCCATATTCCCTGTCGGTGCGAGAAAGTAATCGCGCCAATTAACGCAGCCCTTTTCTTCCAACCACAGTGCGTAATGCTGGCCGACATGCGCTTCGTTCGTATGATTGCGCGCCAGCTCCACATGATCGAATCCATAGAACGGTCCGTGGAAACCGGCCCACATCTCCAAATCCTGGAGAATGGGATACGCTTCCAGAGAAGGATATTGCTCCGTCGAACGCAGCGGTTGAAAGTGGGCCTTGCCGATCAGCGCCGTGCGGTATCCGGCTTGAATGAAATCTTCTCCCACCGTATGCCGATCCTCCAGCAGTTTCGTTCCGAGCGTCCAGGCGCCGTGTTGGCTCGGATACATGCCCGTTATAATGGAAGCGCGGCTCGGCGTGCAGGTCGGATTGGGGCAATATGCTCTGGTGAAGGTGGTGCCTTCGCGGACGAGACGGTCCAGATGGGGAGTGTGAATTTCATGGTTGAACGCGCCTATCGTATTCCAATGCTGCTGATCGCTTGTAATTAACAAAATGTTAGGTTTTTTCATGGGACCATCGCCTCCTATGATAAAATTATAGATTGAAACGCGAGGTATGGACATGTCCCATTGTTAGAGAAACCTATCATTATCTCGGATTGTCTATCAAGACATTGAAAGGCTGGGAAAGATGAACTGGAAGGACTACGGCAATGAAAAAGCGGAGTTTCTCTATCATACGCCGGATGAATGGGAGATGAGCGAGAAGCTGTGGACGGTTCGCGGCGGGCAGACGATTACAAAACCGGGCTATCAGGCGGGGCCGAAGCGGATGGACGGATACAGCATCCATATCGTGAAGGAAGGCAGGCTGCTGTTTGAAAGCGGGAGCGGGGGCCGACAGTTTCTGCTGCGAAATGGCGATCTGTTCTGCATGTTTCCCGGCCGCACATATTATTACCGCAGGCCCGATAACTGTTCGAAGCTGCTGATGAGCTGGATCGTTGTGGAGGGGCCGGGAACGGAAGAACTGCTGCAGACTGCCGGATTGACTCCGGACGAACCGTGCCTGCCGGGGCGGTTCGACGCTGCCATGCAGTCCGCGCTCGACGATCTGTTCCAGTTGATGAGATCGGGCTCCGGCGCGGACTCCGGCGAAGGCCTTCGGCATTCGCTTGCCATGCAAAGCGCCTTGCTCCGCTTCTTCTTCGCGTTGCTCGCGAAGGATGACGGAGCACGCCGGCCGGAGTCCCGAGATTGGGTCCGGCGCAGTCTTCGCTATGCCGATCTGCATGCGGCGGAGGGGCTGACCGTAGAGCAGCTGGCCGCTATTGTCGGCATGAACCGCAATTATTTTTCGACTGCGTTTGCGCAGCGCGTAGGCGTGTCTCCCTCGCAATACTTGGCGAAGTCGCGTATGACGAAAGCGGCCGAAATGCTGAAGGAAAGCTCCGCTTCCGTGACCGAAATCGCATATTCGCTCGGCTATGCGAATCCCTTCGCGTTCACAAGAGCGTTTACCCGCCATTATGGTATGCCTCCTACCGCTTACAGGGAGAAGGCTCCACGCGAATAATGGCGCAGCTGGGGTCTTGGTGCGCCGGGGAGGCAGTGATCATGTTATGAAGCGGATGCCCCGAGCGAGAGTACCAGGCAGACAGCCGTGAACATGCCGATGGACGAAAAATCGCCGAGTTGGACCGGATTTGGGATTAAGGCGATTGGAAGTCAAAAATGCCATGAAACTTTGCTGCGGGCCGGCATTCGCCGACCCTTGGTCTACCTGAGGGCATTTCGGGGGAGTGGAGTCAGGGGAACAACCATAGGTTTCGTGAATACAAGAAACGTTATGTGAAACCGCTTAAAGAACAGTGAAAGAAGGTGCATCGTATTTCAGCTAAAGTTATTGCTCAACAGATAAATCAATTAATACCTAATATTAAATCTGGAACATTACGATTTTATGGTGAATGGTTTGGAAGACCCATGGACAATAACCATCGGATCATTAGGGCTGATTATCAAGAGCAACTACTACTTATATATTTCGACAATAACGAAACACTCTATATTAAATTCCCAGAAGATGTTCTGATTTCACAAGAGATATTTATTATTAAAAATTCTAAGGGATTAATATGGCAATGGTATTATTATGGGTCAGAACAGATCAATAAAAATTTAAGAGCTTATAACTATATAGTTAATAATGAAGCAATTACATCAATAAAATTGGAAGGGCATATTTTAAACAAAGTTGCAGATGAAAATCAACCAGCAATTGAAATTTGTTAGTCATTCAATGAAGTAGCGGCATCGCATAATACCGTATTCACGCTTGCGCATTCACGCCTCGGTCCGCCCGAGGCATTTCGGAGAAGTGGATTCAGGCGGTCACCTTCGCACGGACTAACTGTGCTTACAGCCGGACCTTTCTATATTGAAATATGAGAAGTGGAAGAATGGGAAGTTATACAGTCAGAACTTCAAAGGTTCCCTTTAAGAGATAAGAGCTATCGAATGCTGGGGCGTTTCGTGAATACGAGAAACGTTATGTGCAATTGAAGCAAGATAAAAAAAAGAGGAGATTACTCTGGTGAATGAAAAAACAATAAAGAACGTGGAAGACCTGTATAAAATGTTGGATTCGCAATTCAGACCGTCGAAACAATTTTGGGAGCCCTTTTATTCCGACCGAACACGTCCGGTTCCATTTTTTCATAATAAGCCTGATGAGAACCTGCACGCCTATATCGCTTCCGGATTAATTCAGCCCGGGAGAGCCCTGGAGCTGGGTTGCGGCCCGGGAAGAAACGCCATTTTTCTGCACAGCAAAGGTTTTCGGGTGGATGCGGTCGATATTTCGCAGGCAGCTATTGATTGGGCGAAGGAAAGAGCCCATGAGTTATTATATCCGATCCATTTTCAATGTCGGTCTGTATTCGAATTGGAGCCTAGGGAAAAGTACGACTTCGTATATGATTCCGGATGCATGCACGGGATATTGCCACATCGCAGAATCCAATACTTAAACATGATATATAACGGATTGAAGCCCGGAGGTCATTTTGGATTGACCTGTTTTGCCCCGGGATTCGGGGATATCGGAGGCCCCCAGTTTACGATGTCAGATTGGGACGTCTATGAAGAGAAAACGATGAAGGGCGGTCTTGCCTTTACGGCCGAGAAAATCCGTTATTTATTGTCTGATAATTTCGAATGTATTGAACTCAGAATGATGAACGAAATGGATGAGGACAGCGATCTCTTTGGCGTGCCGTTTTTATGGACATCCTTATGGAGGAAGAAGTAATGGGGTGATTTTATGAATGATATTATAAAGCCTATCTATTTAAAGAAAAAGTAAGGGGCGAGCTCAGTCGATTGCGCAGGCAGTATGCCGATGATTTGCCGAGGTGAGGAGGAGAGAGTCGGGTTGGGGTGGAGCAGCACACTTCCCGGTCGAATCATGATATCTTCAGATGGTTTTGCAATGGGATTGGACGGCAAGATGCCAGGCCAATCCCATCTGAGGGTTAAACGAAAAATTTTCTTACCAGAGGCATGATAAATTGAAGCATGCCGATCCCTACTCGAATCATGGGCCAGAGCTTCCCGAACAAGCCGGTTGCGGCGCCATCGCCTCCTCCTAATGGATTGGCTCCGTCATTTCCACCGTCGAGCCCGCCAAGCCCGCCGAGTAAGGAGTCCAGCAGTCCGGAAACTTTGGCCTTATCTTGCCGGGTAAAGGAGTCCGTCAGCTTGCCTTGCCCTTGCATGCCGGACAAAATCAATTCTCCGTTCCTCACATCTACTACCCTGCCAACATAGTAGTCCCCATTCTTTAACCCTACGCATACCGTGTGCCCGATCCATTTTGATGCTTGCGCGGCTTTTGTCCGCCGTTTGGATTTCATCTGGTTCACCTCCGTCAAAGGCGGCCTGTATATAACATAGTATGCGATAGGGGAACAACGGCTTGTACGGTTGTACCGTATTTTTTCAAGACAGGTATGCAAGTGTAGTAGCAAGAAGGGGGTCGTGTTATTCCTCCACAATCTCTTCAGGTCGAATGCGGGTCACTTGGCCGTAAATAAACATAATGTCCACATACCCGACTTCGTCATATTCAAAGACGTGCCATTACAGCTCCGGAAAATGCAGAATCATCCCCGCTTCAAGAGGAATACGCTCCCTTAAAGCATTCTTCCCGTTTCTGAAACGAACGTAGCCACCGCAAGCTTATAAGCCGGAACGATAATACGTTCCGCTGCTAGTTAAAATTATAATAATGAGAGCTGAGCTGGAATGAAAAAAGGAACGAGGCGTTTCGCGGGTTTGGTCTCATGGATGTTGATCGTTACGGTACTTCTTGCGGCATGTGGAGGACCGGGAGAGCCGGCGGGGCCGTCTGACTCGGGGGGAACCGGCGCGGCAAATTGGCCGGAAAAGCCGATTGAGCTTGTCGTTCCGTACGCTCCGGGAACCGATTAGTAAGAGGGGAATCGGGAATTACCCGTATCGATACCTTCGATGTATCCAGATATAAGTCCAAAATAGCGGGATTAGTGCGGGATTTTGACGCAGATGAGCGGTTCGGACGAAAAGAAGCGCGGCGCATGGATCGGTTCTGTCAATTTGCAGTGGCTGCGGCCGAGCAAGCTTGGGAAGATTCCGGGCTTTCTCTTGAGCACGTGAATCGGGAACGTATGGGGGTGTACGTCGGTTCGGGTGTTGGGGGCATTCACACCTTGTCCGATCAAGCTGCGATTATTCGGGAGCGCGGTCCGGAACGTGTAAGCCCGACGTTGGTGCCCATGATGATATCCAATATGGCGGCCGCTTCCATTAGTATAAAATACGGTGCGATAGGGCCGACCTTATCCCCTGTAACGGCGTGTTCGATCGGAAATACGGCGATTGGAGAGGCATTTCGTCTAATACGTTCCGGACACGCCGATATCGTAATTGCCGGAGGAGCCGAAGCCGCTGTTACGGAAATATCTTTGGCGAGTTTCGGCAATGCGACGGCTTTATCGACTCGGAACGATGAACCGTCCCGAGCCAGTCGTCCATTCGATGCGGGACGAGACGGATTCGTTATCGCGGAAGGCGCAGGGATACTGGTTCTGGAGTCGCTTGCGCATGCTTTGCGTAGAGATGCCCGCATCTATGCAGAAGTCATTGGCTATGGAGCCACTTCCGACGCCTATCATATGGTGGCGACCCATCCGGAAGGGATCGGCGCTTATCAAGCTATGAAACGGGCCATTCAAGAAGCCGGCATTCGTCCTGAAGAAGTGGATGTCATCAGCGCACACGCTACAAGCACCGAAATCGGCGACAGGTCCGAAACGTTAGCGATTAAAAAATTATTCGGAGACTATGCTTACCGGATTCCGATTACAGCAAATAAGTCGATGATCGGCCATTTGTTGGGAGCGTCCAGTGCAGTCGAAGCCATCGCTTTAGTCAAAACGATTCAGCACAACGTAATCCCCCCGACCATTAATCTGGAGCGGAAAGATCCTGAATGCGATTTGGATTATGTGCCGAACGAAGCGCGCGAAGCGGCATTGAACATCGGGCTATCCAACTCTTTCGGTTTTGGCGGACACAATGCGGTGATCGCGTTAAAAACGTACGATCGTTAAGACCGTGCGCGTCGACTCCGGCGAAATCTTATTCCGAAGTGTAGGCTGTGAGGCCTTTCATCCCTTGTCCATCAGATGTATAATCATGGAAGAAGCTCAGACGACGCAAGACCCGGCCTAAGATCGAGCTATTCGAAGGCCGGGTCGTATTTTTGGAGGCGATTTCATGAGCGTACATCATATTCATCTGACCCAGGAAGCATTGATCGGATCATTTACGAAAGAAGTACCTTCTCTATTAACGATATCTTCGGGAGATACCATTCGTTTCCAAACGATGGATGCCGGTTGGGGAACGGGCCCGAGAAGCATTGCAAGGGATGACGATATTGTCAGCGAAATCAATGGAAAAGATTATGCTTTGGAACTATGAAAAGGTTGATTCCCACAAATTATTTCATACGATTAAGCCGTTGATTTTGGGCTAACGAAGGGAAGAGAAAAACATGAGGGAGCTTGTCCGAAATATCCGCTGGATTGAAAAAAGCATAGATTTCGAATTATTGGAAAAACACTCTGACTCTTTCGATTTTACTCCACTAGAGTCCGGACTCGAAGCAGAAGTGATCAAAATTTGTACGCCGGAAACCGGCTTTGTATTAAAGATCTGGAACAGGCATTCAAAACCGGAGGTGGGCATTCAATATAAGTTATTGGATGTTTTATATCGTCAAGGGAAGGCCGTTTCGAAACCTATTGGCTGGGGAGTCGATGAGAGCGGCAATCCGGTTTTATTAACCTCTTTTGACGGGCTGCCCGTCAACCGCGTCGATCAATCCAAACTGACTCAACTTGCAAAAGTATTGCTCGATATACATAAGGTCCCGTTAGAATCGCTAGGTGACTTCAAATTACCCCAACATGAATTTGTCCGTTATTTTTACCCCGGCATTCACGATCATCCGGATATTGAGAATCTGCTCGTTCAGCTGGTCGAAAGGGCGAAAATAAAGCAAGATTGCATTATTCATGGAGATTATAACTTGGGCAATATCCTCGAAAAGGACGGGAAGCATACGGTAATCGACTGGACCAACGGACAACCGGGCGATCCGAGGTACGATATGGCTTGGTCGAATGTATTAATCCGGATTTATGTTAGTGAAAAGTATTATTCTGTTTATCGTTCCGCTTTTTTATCCGAAACGAATTATACGGATGAAGAACTGTTATTATTCGAGGCAATCGCTTGCCTGAGATGGATTCTGTTAAATAGAATTGCAATGTTGCCGAAAAGGAAAAATACGATTTCACGAGTCAAAACCTTACTACTGAGCAATCCATACTTACATGCAAAGCTGCTTTGAGAGCTTGCTCGAAGAAAAAAGGTTGTAGAAAATCGGGGCAGGTATTCAGGAAATTCGGCAGAATGGAAGTTTACATTCAAGATTCAAAAAGTCAAGTAACGATTACATATGAAATAGGAGCTCATGATTGGGCTCCTTTTTCATGAATCTTATGAGATTGTCGCCAAGTAGTCGGAGAGCTGATCGAAGGTTCCGCCGAAGCCTTGTTTCAAAGATTCAACCATTCCCTTATAAGTGTTGCGTTCTTCCTCGGAAGCATGGATTGGGCCGCCGGCAAGGGGAAGCGTCGTTTTTCCTTCATGTTCAGTAAAAGTCAACCTGAATTTCGAAAGCC
>NZ_JBCNFP010000008.1:0-15718 GCF_050481165.1 Paenibacillus cisolokensis | reverse complement strand
ACAAACTTCTTGACACTACCGCCAAGAGCGTCGGTCAGGGGCAAAAATCCTGCACTTTTGCAGTATTCCGCGCTTCAGCGGTCACCGGTGGTGGCTCGCCACTTCCATTTACCAAAGAGCGGTTACTTTTTCCTAAGACAAAAAAGAGGGGACAATCCCCAGGTCATTCAAGACCTTTGGGGATCGTCCCTTGTTTTTTTCTATTGACAACGTTCCGCCTTCGGTTGTAAGATGCATCCAATGGATTAATTCCTATTTTACTCATCGGAATTCAATTATATGGAGCATGGGGAGGAACATCATATGAGTGGGAATGTGAAAAAACGCCGGACCGCTTGGGCAAAACCGTTCATCGCCTTGTCCGTCGGCGCCGCGCTGCTGGCTTCGCCTGGTCTCGCCGTGCCGGCGGCGGCTGCAGCCGCGACCTCGGCCTATGAGGATGCGGCGGATTACAGCCTGTTTCTGGAAGAGAAATACGCCATCGATTATCAAGGCGTTGCGACGAAAGGACAATATTTGGAGTCCGTCGCCGACGTGCTTGGCGCCCGGCATTCGGGGGCGGAGGTGGCATTCCGCGATCTGAACGCCGACGACGACGTCTATCCGGCTGCCGCCGCGCTCTATGAACAGGGCGTCCTGACGGCCGATACAGTAGGCGCGGAGAAGAAGCTGACGCCCGCCGCAGCTGTCTTCGTCGCTGTCAAGGCTGCCGGCCTGCAGGAACTGGCGAATACATATCCGCAGGAGAAGATTGACCGGGCTCTTGCCAAGCTGAAGCGCAAATCCGCGGCGCTGACGCCGCAAGCGGCGAAAGAGCTTGCCGCCGCCGTCGATACCGGCCTTCTTCCCGCGGAATATTACGGTGAATTTTACGCGGGCGCCGGCCAGCCTGCCTCTCCCGAGCTGATCGAGACGCTGCTTGGCAAAATTTTAACCTTCAACGGCAAGTACAAACGTTATATCGGATACGTCAGCGACCATGACATTGTAGCGAAACTGACCGCCGCCTATGCCTCATCCGGTCTGATTGCCGCTCCCGAACTGCGCGATGCGGCCGACGCCGCGCTGAGACAAAATTTGGTGACCGGATACAACCTGAAGGATTCGCGGTTCGACCCCAACTTCGTACAGTCGCTCTCGCTCACCTACAGCCATGACAATTTGAAGCATGCGATTCAGCTGATCGGACTGCTGCGAAGCGAACATATCGACGCCAAAGTGCAGTTCGAGCCGAAAACGTCCGCCTTCATCTATCTCAAGGAATGGGGAGAGCCGCAGGAAACGGAAGATTACCGAGTCGTACAGATCGAAAACGGCAATTATATCGCATACGCCAAGGAATACGACATCAGCTTCGAGTTCGAGCGGGCGGCCGACAAAGAGAAATTCGACGCGATCGTAACGGCCTACGCGAAAAAGGACAGCGACGACGAGCCGAACCTGCTTGCCGGCTCGTGGTGGCAGCCGCTCTATTATTCGCTGACCGAGCTGGATAACTACGAAGTGATCACGAACAACAAATTTTCCGACGGCCGCTATTATGTCCAGTCGTTCTCGCTGAACGACGATGCCGCCGCCGTCGCGGAAGGCTTCCGGCGGCTGGCTCCCGACGCCAAAGCGGAGTCGTACCGGTTCTGGGTCGACAAGCCGTTCTTCCGTTACTTGAACGGAGAGTCGGAATAAGGGTAAGCCGTTATTCCCGCAAGTACACTCTCGGCACGCGGGCGGCAATCATGAGCAGCACCTGCTGCGGAATCGTGCCGATATGGCGGGCGAGATCGTCCAGGGTGACGGCCTCGTCCCGCTGTCGGCCGATCAACGTCGCTTTCGTGCCGACCGGGTAGTGCCGGGGCAGCCGGATCATCAGCTGATCCATGCAGATGTTGCCGACAATGGGAGCCCGCTCGCCGTCAACGAGCAGCTCCAGCCCCGCGTAGCCGCGGAAGCAGCCGTCCCCGTAGCCGAGCGGAACGGTCGCGATCCACTCGTCGTCCTGCGCCGTATACGAGCGATCGTATCCGATGCATTCGCCGGCGGCAACGCGCTTGACATGGATGATCGTCGTATGCAGGGACAGCGTCGGCAGCAGCGGAACGCCGTGCCTTCCCCTTACCTCTTCATCGCATGTATGAATGCCGAAGATGGAAGCGCCGACCCGCACCATGTCCATCGCATAGACCGGATCGCGCAGAGCCGCCGCGCTGTTGGCGCAATGGGCGGTTACATCGCGGTAGCCGGCTTCGTCCAGCCAACCCCTCATCTCCGCAAACCTTGCCAGCTGCTTCTCGCAATAGCCGGTGTCCGCCTGATTCGCCGTTGCGAGATGGGTGTACACCCCTTTCACGTCGATGCCGCCGGCCGCAAGCAAAGGCAGCATTTCCTCGAACTCGCGCTTCGTACGGATGCCGATACGTCCCATGCCGGTGTCCATCTTGATATGAACGGGCAGCGGCTTCGGCGACGTCCGGCTCTCCCGCATGTCGCGCAGCCATTCCGCTTGAAAGACGGGAACCGCAATTTGATGCTCGGCGGCGATATCCGCTTCCCGCGGCGCAATCGGACCGAGCGTCAAGATCGGGACATCGATGCCGTTTTGACGCAGACGGACGGCTTCGTCCAGCCGGCTGACCGCGAGTTCGTCCGCTCCCGCCCGGATCGCTGCGGCCGCTGCCTGAACCGCTCCGTGGCCGTAACCGTCCGCCTTGACGACCGCCATCATTTTGCATCCTGCGGGCAAGCGGCTGCGGATCGTCCGAGCGTTCCGCTCAATCCGGTCCAGATGAACTTCCGCCCAAGTCTGATAGGAAAGCTCGACGCCTTTCGATCTATTTTCCACGGTTTTCACGGTTTTCACGGCTTTCACGGCGCCCCCAGCTCCTCCCGAAGCGTCTCGATCGGCTGCTCCAGCTGCAGCGAGCGCGACCCTTTGATCAGCACGATGCAATCGTCCGAGACCGCCTCCTTCAATTGCGAAACCAGCTGCGCGTGATCGAGACAGACCGTGACCCGATCCTCCGGAAAATGCTTTCTTGCCTCTTCGGCGATGAGACGGGACATCGAACCGACGGTGAACAGCCGGTCGATCCGCGAAGGATCGAGCTCGGCGCCGATTTCCCGATGGAACGCTTCCGTTTCTTCCCCCAGCTCGACCATATCCCCGAGCACGACGATTTTGCGTTTATGCGCCGGCATGGCATAAAGCGTGTCAAGCGCGGCCCGGACGCTGGTCGGATTGGACTTGTAGACGTCGTTAATGACCGTGAAGCCGCCGATCCGGATCGGCTCGTTGCGCATGCCTGTCGCTTCGACATGACGCAAAGCCCGCCTGATGTTGTCATAAGAGACGCCAAAGTGACGGGCCGCGGCGATCGCCGCCAGCGCGTTGATCATCTGATGCTTGCCCAGCAGGTTCAAATACAGCTCCGGACATGCCGGATCGGATATCGTAAAGGCGATGCCGCGCTCGTCGGGCGTATAGGCAAGGGGATGCCAATCATGCTGCTCCGATTGGCCGAACGACACCATCCGGCAGGCGACATTTTTATGCGCCAGTCGCTCGAGGAGCAGCGGGTTGTCCGCATTGTAGACGAACAGCCCGTCCGGCTTCAAACTTCCGGCGATTTCCAGCTTCGCCTCCGCAATATCCTCCCGCGTCGGCAAGTCGCCCAGATGCACTTCGCTCACGCTCGTAATGATGGCGACGTCGGGCTGCGCCATCGCGGATAGCGCGGCAATCTCGCCGAGTCCGGACATGCCCATCTCCACGACGGCCATCTCGGTATCTTCGTCCAGCCGCAGCAAAGTAAGCGGAACGCCGAGGTGATTGTTCAGGTTGCCGATCGTCTTCTGCGTCCGGTATGTCGTGCCGAGTATGGCGGCGAGAATGTCTTTGGTCGACGTCTTGCCGTTGCTGCCGGTAATGCCGATCACTTTCGTCTTGAGCTGGCTCCGGTACGCTTGCGCCAAACGTCCGAGCGCTTTCACCGTATCGTCGACGTACAGCAGCGGCAGATGGGCGGGCGGATCGGGCTCGTCCTTCTGCCAGAGCGCTGCGGCCGCTCCTTTCCGGAACGCTTCGGCCGCATATTCGTGACCGTTGAAGCGCGGGCCCTGAATCGGGACGAACAGATTGTCCCGCAGGATGCTGCGGGTATCGATCGACACGCCCTTTACGACAGTCCGGCCGGCATCCCCGGCCGGCGCTTCCGCGCCGATCATGCCGGCGATCTGTTCGATTGTCCGTTCCATCATACGTCTTCCCTCCCATAGCGGATTTTGCGCTTCTGTTCATGCCGTTCGAGCGCCAGCCCGATCAGCTTGTCGATCAGTTCGGCATAGGTCGTGCCGTCGGTTTTCTCCCACAGCGCCGGAAACATGCTGATCGGCGTAAATCCCGGCAGCGTGTTGACTTCGTTCAAATAGATTTCCCCTTGATCCGTCACGAAAAAGTCGATCCGCATAAGCCCGCTGCCGTCAAGGAGCCGGTACGCTTGCAGCGCGTATTCGCGCAGTTGCTCGCGGAGACTACCGGCCAATTGCGCCGGTATGCGCTGTACCAGGTTTCCGGCCTCATATTTTTTGTAATAATCGAAGAAGCCGGGTTCTCTTGCAAACTCGCCTGCAACCGAGCAGATCGGCCGATCGTTGCCGAGAACGGCCAGCTGCACCTCCCGTCCGGCCGCTTCCTTCTCGATGATGATTTTCCGGTCATAACGGAAGGCGTGGCCGATCGCCAGCAGCAGCTCGTCCCGATCGGCGCAGCGGCGGATGCCGATGCTCGAGCCGAGGTTCGCCGGCTTGACGTAGCAAGGATAGCCGATCGTACGTTCCAGCGCATCGCAGCATGCCGTTTCCCGCTGCTCCCATTCATGGCGGAGCAATTGCTCATATTCGACTTGCGGGATGCCCGCTCCGGTCAAAATCCGTTTCATCATCACTTTGTCCATGCCCGCAGCCGACGCCAGGACGCCGTTGCCTACATAAGGGACATCGGCGAGCTCCAGCATTCCCTGCAGCGTACCGTCTTCCCCGCAAGTGCCGTGAATGACCGGGAACACAAGATGCGGCCCGTTTTCGGCAAGACGCCGGGTCAACCAGTTCCCCATGGAAGCCGCGGCATTGCCGTCGGCCGGTCCCGCTTCCGTTTCCAGCTCGGCTGTGCTTGCCAGCGCGTGGTCGAGCCGCGGAAGCATGCGCCATATCCCATGTCTCGTAATGTAGACCGGGTAAACGTTGTATTTTCGCTTGTCCATTCGGTTCAGCACATTGAGCGCCGTCTTGAGCGACACTTCATGTTCGGCGGATTTCCCGCCGTAGACGACATGCACATTCAATATCTCGTTCATCGCCAATTCCTTGCTTTCCATTCCATATTTTGTTCGACCTCTGTCCAATATGGTGAAGGGAAAAAGTTAATTGCGAGATAAAAAAAGCTGAAGAAAATCATAGAAAAGGTTAATAAAAAAGAAAGAAACGCGGCTAACCGCATACGGTTAAGCCGCGTGACGACGCGCATTTTCCGGTTAATCGGACAGGCTGTCCGATTCCGCCGCTATTTTCCGTTTCAGCCTCCCCGGCCGGATAAGCAGGATGTACAGCTCGGCCAGAGCAAGCGGCGCAAATGCTTGAGCGAAAAGCTTCTGGGGCAACAGAACGAACGCCGCCGGGAGCCAAAGCAGGACGCTAGCCGCCACCATCGCGGCGCGATCGACGGCCAGCAGCGAACGAATCCGATCGGCGGCGGGCAGCGGGTAAACATGCCGCCAGACGGTATGGCGGTGCACCAGGGGCAAAGTGCCGACCTGCATGCCGATCATCCCGACAAAGGCAAAATATACGGCCGCCGCCAACCAGCCGCCGAGCCATTCGCCGCTTCCGAACACGACAATGGCCGACGCCCCCACAAGAACGAGGCGAATGACGATTCCTCCGATTTCCGTACGAATGAACGTATGCGCGTAAAGATAAACGAAGGCGGTGTCCGGACGGTAGGGCACCCGTTTCGTGATCCAGGACAGGTAACGTCTCGGCGCTGCCGGCGAATCTAACGTCGGAACGTCGATGAACATGCTGAAAAAAGCGTAGTATCTCCGTATCGTCCGCCTTTCCTCGGCAATGAGCCGTTCCCACGGAAAGCGAAACCGCTGCGCCAGCTTGACGGCCAGCATGCCCGTTGCGCAGGCCAAAGCCGCAAACAGCCACGCTTTCCAGGGCTTCTGCACGAGAAAAAGGGCAATGGCCGCCGCCGTCAAAGTCCAGCGCAGCAGGCGGCTGACGCGGCGGGCGGCCGGCCACGCCATCCGCCGCTCCTGCCAGGCGACCGCCGCATTCGCCGCTTTCATCGCCGGTAGCGCCGCGGCAAGCGTCCAGACTCCGCTCATGCCCGGGCCATGGCGATAAATCGGCCAGTACAGCGCGAGTCCGATAAGCGCAAGCAGCGCGCCGGGGATCAGGTTATAGATCGCGGATTTCGCTATATATTCGCCCATTTCCGCTTCCCGCCTGGAAAGAAAGACGATGTCGGGCGGCCGCAGCCACGTGCGTAAAGGGCTCCAGCTGACGAGCGGCGTGAACAGGACAACGCCGATCGTCGCGAACGGGAAATCCGGCGGCACTTGCTCCAGAAGCTGCATATAACCGATAGAAGCGACGATGAGAAGCAGGACGAACACGGCGGGAAAACCGCTCATCGACATATACCGGAAATACGGCCGTGTTTCGCGCGCGAATGCGACGAATCGGGCGTTCCATATCGCCGCAAGCGACCGTTTCATCGGGATGCCCCTTCCGTCACCAGCTTGAAGAACGCGTCCTCCAGCGAAGCCCCGCGCATGCCCGCCGCTTCCTGAATATCATTCAATCCCCCTTGCGCCGCAATTCGGCCGTGATGCAGCACGACATACCGGTCGCAGTACGCCTCCACGGTCGACAAAAT
Source organism: Paenibacillus cisolokensis (assembly GCF_050481165.1). Classification (NCBI taxonomy): domain Bacteria; kingdom Bacillati; phylum Bacillota; class Bacilli; order Caryophanales; family Paenibacillaceae; genus Paenibacillus; species Paenibacillus cisolokensis. Next base: position 8,784 of record NZ_JBCNFP010000008.1, on the reverse strand, counting down.
ATGGGAACTCATCAAAATCGCCGCTCCCCGCCTTTTCACTTCGACGAGGCGCTCGAGCAGCGAGCGAATGCCGAGCGGGTCCAGACCGAGGAACGGTTCATCGATAATATACAGCGCCGGCTCCGCCAGAAGCGCATTCATAATCATGACCTTCTGTTTCATACCCTTCGACAGATGGGAAGCGAACGCGCCCCGCTTCGCCTCCATCTGGAACTGCCCGATCAGCTCGGCGCTTCTCGCCTCGTAATCGCGTTCGCCGATACCGTAAGCCATTCCGGTCAGCCTGAGATGCTCCTCCACCGTCAGTTCATCGAACAGCACCGGCGTTTCCGGCACATACGCAAAGGCGGCGCGATACGACTCGGGCTGCTCGTCCAGCGTACGTCCCTTGACCTTGATCGAGCCTTTATGCGGCCTCATAAGGCCGAGAATATGCTTGATAGTCGTACTTTTGCCGGCGCCGTTCAGCCCGATCAGACCGATCATTTCACCCGCATTGACCCGAAACGATATGTCGTGCAGGACCGGACGCCGCGGGCTGTATCCGCCTGTCAAATGTTCGATGTCCAATACCGGCTCCGTCACGATCGTCACCCCGCTTTTACCATTTGCTTTCGTCTGCGTTTGTTGCGATCCTTCGCCGTCCGTCTAGCTTTCGCCCTGGCGCTTCGATTTCAGCCATCGAGGCGCGCCTTTGTCTTTGCGATCGCGATCGCGATCGCGCTTCTGCTTCTCCTTCGCCTTCGACGGCGCGGCGGACTTCGGAACCGTTCCGGCACGCGCGTTCCCGGCCGGCTTCGGACCGACCGCGCCTCCACGCGCTTCCCCGGCCAGCTTCCGAACCGCGCCTCCGCGCGCTTCCCCGGCCGCCCCGCCCCGCCTCGACCCGCGCACCTCGGGATCGTTCGGCTTCCACAGCCTGCCTTTATAGATCACCCGTTCCTCCAGCCCGATTCCGAGCTGCTTGCCGAACTTGTCCATAATGAACCGCTCCTGCGGCGTAATGACCGTTACGACCGTTCCCGGTTTCCCCATTCGTCCGGTACGGCCGGCCCGGTGTATATATCGGTCGGCATCGAGCGCCGGATCGATCTGCACGACGAGCGGCAGCCCTTCGATATCGAGTCCGCGGGCGGCGACGTCCGTGGCAAGCAGCAGGCGGCAGCGGCCGGACCGAAAACGTTCCAGCGTCGCCGCCCGCTTCTGCTTGTCCGCGTCGCCGTACAGTGTTTCGACTGTAAACCCTTCGAATCTGAGCTTCGCTTCCCAATTGGCGATCTCGTTGGTGTTGTTGAGAAACAACAGCGCCGAGGACGGCCGCAGCGCATGGAGCAAGCGGCGGACCGTATCAGGCTTGTCGCGTTTGTCGCTTATGACATACCAGTGATCGACGCCGGCCGCCACCCGCTGCTTGGGATCGATATCGATCCGCACAGGGTCGTTCATCCATTGTCTTTCCACCTCGGCCATCGGACCAGGAAGCGTCGCCGAGAAGAAAGCGATCTGCCGATCCCGCAGCATCGCTCCGAACAGCGCTTCGACTTCCTTCGGCGATCCGAGCGCGAATACCTGATCGGCTTCGTCTACGACGACCGCCCGCACTTCGTGCAGCTTCAGCTTCCGAATCGTCACCAGTTCGTACAATCTGCCGGGAGTGCCGATAACCAGTTGCGGATGCGTCTTCAACCGCTCCACCTGGCGGCTCAACGAAGCCCCGCCGATAAGCGGCAGCGCGCGAATGCCGAGCGGCTTTCCGTACCGTTCCGCCACGCGTACGATCTGCATCGCCAGCTCCTGCGTAGGCGATATGACGACGGCCTGCGGTACGGGACGGGCCGGATCGATCTTCTCCAGCAAGGGAAGCAGATACGCCAGCGTTTTACCCGTTCCCGTTCCTGAACGCGCCGTCACATCGCGGCCTGCCAGCAGCGGCGGCAGCGCTTCGCGCTGAACGGGCGTCGGCTCGCCGAGTCCCTCTTCTTCCAGCTGCTGTGCCAATCGCTGCCGAATCCCCAGTTTCATCCATTCACCTGACATAATATCCCTCAATTCTCGTTGCCGTATCGTTCTAATCTTGGACTGCTGCTTGGACTGCTACTTTCGGTTCAACCATCGTCCCGCCAACCGGTCGGCCAGACGCGGAAACAGCTGATACAGCCTGATGCCCGCAGCCGCTATCCCCGGCAAGTCCTTTTCGGCCTTGCGGCGCTCGATCACGCGTACGATCTCGTCCGCGACCCGCTCCGGCGTCATCATCAGCCAGCGCACATTGTTCACGTATTGGCCGCCGGGATCGGCCTGCTCGAAGAAAGGCGTATCGATCGGTCCCGGATTGACAGCCGATACCGCAATACCGCTGCCCCGAAGCTCCATGCGCAGCGCATTGGTCAGTCCGAGAACCGCATGCTTGGAGGCGCTGTAGCCGGTCGATTTGGGCGTGGCGATCTTGCCCGCCATCGAGGCCACGTTCACGATATGCCCTTCCCCGCGGGCCGTCATGTAGGGCAGAACCGCCTTCGTGCAGCGCACGACGCCCATATAATTCGTGTCCATCATCTCTTCGAAATGGCGCAGCGGCGCGTCCGCGAACGGCTCGAACCGGCCGAAGCCCGCATTGTTGAGCAGAACGTCGATCCGGCCGTATCGCGCGATGACCCGACCGACCGTTTCCTCCACCTGCGCCTGATTTGTAACGTCCAGTATGTAAAAGGCGCAGTCATTCCCGATCTCCTTGACGACCTGCTCGAGGCGGCCGGCATTTCGTCCGGTCAGCACCGGCACCGCTCCCTTGCGGGCCAGACGCCTCGCCGTCTCGGCGCCGATGCCGCTGGAAGCGCCTGTAATGAGCACGATTTTTCCTTTCAACATCGCCATCACCTGTTCCAAGTGTACTTCAAAACGGTTTTCCGCGCAAAAAAAAGAGGCCTCCCGGTGGAGAAGCCGCTTTTCTGTCAAGACGCGATCAGAACTTGAATATCGAGCTCGCCGATGCCCTCCATGATCAGCGGAACGGTCATCGCTTTTTGATGCCGGAATGCCGTCGATTGGGCGGCGCTCAGCACTTGCGGAGGCGTAATATCGACCTCGACGCCCTGGTTGTACAGGATGGTGCTGGCATTTCCGCCAATCATGTTTCCAAGCTCCGAAATGGCGCTTCTTCCGATTTCGTCCAGTTCGGAAACGGCGAATCCGCCCATCATGGCGGATACGATGCGCAGCGCCACTTCTTTGTTCAAACCGAGCATAATATCGCCGTTCAATTGTCCGTTCAAGCCGATATGAACCCAGATATCATTTTCGACATATAAAATATCTTTCAAGCCCAATTTGCCTGTGGCCGGCCTGATGCGCACGATCTGTTCGATGACGATTTTGGCAGACTCGAGAAACGGATTGATGTACTCGGCTTTCACAAGATTCTCCCCTTATGTCCGGTTTCACATATTGTCTGCCCCAATTATAACGGATGGTTTAGGACAAGTATACTAATCGAAACAGGATTGATTCTTTAGAACTAATTCTTTAATAGAACTAATATGATTCTAAAGTCCCTGTATTGCAATAGTAAAAATCGTCCGGATGATCGGCAGAGCCGGCACAGGTCCGCAGCCTAAATCGCTTCCTCCTTCCCCTCACGCCGAAAGCGGATGCGGATGAGCCGCAGACGGTCGTACATGATGTCCAGCGGTTTGCCTGCCGCGCCTTCTTCGCCGTAAACCCGATGCAGTACCGGCTTCAAGTAACGGTCGCCGATCGAACCGAGCGCTTCCCATACTTGCCGCTGCTCTTCTTCCGGCATGCCGGCCAGTTCCCGGGCGACAAGCGGCTCCAGGTCATAGCCCTCGCGCTCCAGCTGCTCGATTCGCTCCATCAGCTCGCGGCGCGGAATATCAAGCTTCGCCGCCAGCTCGTCCAGCGTGCTTCCTTCCCGTATTCCTTCCAATATCCGCCGTTTCTCCTGGTGGCGGTCCATCTGCTGCTTGAATTTGCTCTGCTTCTGCCTGTACCGCCATGCCGAGAGCGTGTCGGCGTCGATCTCGTCCGCCACCCAGTCGAGCGGGAACGGCTTCCGCTGTTCGTATTTGACCGTCAGCTTCAGCACCTCCGCGCCGTATGCGGATTGCTTCGCCTCTCCCCAGCCGGGAATTTGCATCAGTTCTTCCGCCGTATGGGGCACGAAGGCGCTGATCATCCACAACATCCGGTTATTGGCGATGAGATAGGCGGATTTCTTCTCGGCGGCCGCTCTGGCCCGCCGCCATTCCCGAAGCTCGTCGAACAACTCCTTGTCCGCATGCATCTCCCCATAGCACTGCAGCAGACTGACTTTGCTTCCGGCATAGGCGCGCCGTTCGTCCAGCATTCCGTCAATGACGGGCGTATAGCCTTGCACCATGCGTCCGGCCACGCCATGCCGGAAGGCCATGAGCATTTCTTCCCACGACGGGCCTTCGTACCAGGTTTCAACCGGCTTCTGCTGCATGTCCTCTTCCTCCGTCCATTGAACGGCCCATATCCCTTCCCGTTCGCAGATGGACAGATACGCACAGCGGACCCGGCTGTCCCCGAGCTGTCTCTCAAACGTATTCAAAAACACGAAATTCATTCGCAAAGCACCTCCGGTGCGATTATTCCGAATGTCGAACGCAAAAAAGCACCCCTTCTGCAAAACAGCAAAAGAGGTGCTTCCTCACGAACGAATATTCGGTTAATTCCATGCTATCACGATCGCCGCTTTATGGCAAGTGTATTCTTGTGTATAATAAAGCGAAAACGACGATGCGGAGGTCTGGCCATGATACTGCCCGATTATGATTTTATGTCCGACAGCACGGAGGAGACGTCTACCCGATTCGTTACCTTTATCGGGCCCAGTCTGAAGCGGTTCGACCTGGCGATCACGACGACAAACCGGTTTTACGGCAAAAAGCTGGTGACCGATCTGCAGGCCGGCAAGACGGCGATCATCGGTCCCGACGATCTCGAAGAAGAAGGATATTTGGAATATACGTTCAACCTGACCGAAGAAGAAGCGCAGGAATTATCGCAATTTTTGTATTTGGTGGTCGGAACGGTGAATTTTACCGATTAATCCGGGGAAGCTAACAGCGTAAACCGGCCCTTGCAAGGCCGGCATGACGTGGAGGTGTCCCATGGACGGTTTCAAAGATGAAAACCGCAAGCGATATACCGATCTGTCCACGGTAGAGTCCCAGCGCAACGATCTGACGGCGGAGGAATTTCCGGAAGGGGCGTATGAGTCGCCGCTGCCGACCGAAACGCTCGGCAAAAGCAAACCGTGGCGGATCGATCAGCGGAGCGCCAATCCGTTCGGATACGAGAATCGCCAATTGCACGACGGCATGGAACGGCAGTATCCGGACGACGACTCCGCTCCGAAAACAGAGGAAGAGCCCTAACGGAACGAAAAAGACAACGCGAGGCATCGGACAGCCCCGGCGTTGTCTTTTTCGTTTGTTTCCGATCATAACCATTTATACGATCAGCTTCGCCAATCCTCCGAATTCGAGCTCCTCGAACTTGCGTTCGACAGCGTTCCGGTCGACAGCCCAGAGACAATCGCGCAGCTCCAGCGATACCGGCACATTGCACCGGATCGTCGCCAATTTGCGCGACAGATGGAGCATGTCCAGGTCCGCTTCGATTTTGGCGCGCACCGATCCGGACAGCTCATGCAGCCGCTCCAGCAGCCCTTCCACCGACTCATACTGCCGGATCAACTTGAGCGCCGTCTTCTCGCCGATCCCCCGAACGCCGGGATAATTGTCGCTGGCATCTCCCATCAGCGCCTTCACATCGATAATTTGCCGCGGCGTCAGCTGACGTTCCTCCATCAGCGTCTGCGGCGTATAGACCTTATAATTGCCCTGCCCCTTCATCATCAAGACGACGGCAATCCGGTCGTCGACGAGCTGCAGCAAATCCTGGTCGCCCGTCAGCACGAACACGTCAGCCGTCGGACAGTGGCGCCTCGCCAGCGTGCCGATGCAATCGTCCGCCTCGAACCCGGCATACTCGACATTCGGGACGCCGAAGCTTTCCACCACTTCCTTAACGAGATCGAATTGCGGCACTAGATCGATCGGCGCTTCCGGCCGGTTCATCTTATAATCCGCAAACTGCTCCGAACGGAACGTGCCGCCTCCCGTATCCCAGCAGCAGGCGACATGCGTCGGCCGAAACGTGCCGACCGCGTTCATGAAATATCGGACAAAGCCGTGCACCGCATTGACCGGCACCCCTGTGCTCGTCCGCCGTATGCCGCCGGCATAGGCGGTCGCGTAATAGGCGCGGAACAGAATGGCCATGCCGTCAACAAGCAACAGCCGGTTTGCGAACGGATCTTCCGGCTTCCCATCATTCATTGCTATTTCCCCTCTCCCCATCATGCGGCGCTATCGTACGCGGTTGCGGATAAACGCTCCGATCCGGCGCGCGGCTTCCGCAAGCCGTTCCGGCTCCTCCACGAGCGCAATGCGAACGTAACCTTCTCCTTCCCGGCCGAAGGCGTCTCCCGGAATGACGGCTACGCCCGTCTCCTCCAGCATTTCCTTGGCGATAACCCGCGACGTCCGGCGGTCTCCGGTTTCTTCGCCGCGGAACGGCAGCGGCGCCCATACGAACATCGTCGCTTTCGGGGCGGGCACGTCCCAGCCCTCGGCTCTCAGCTGCCGCAAAAAGGCGTTTCTTCGCCGCTCGTAGATTTCCGAAACGCCCGGACGGCCGGCTTCCAGCGCCGCAATGCCTTCCTTCAGCGCGGCAATTCCGGCCTCCTGCACCGCTTCGAATACGCCGTAATCGATATTGGCCTTCAATTCCTTCAGCGCGCCGACCGCCCCCGCATTGCCGGCAAGAAAGCCGATGCGGCAGCCGGCCATGTTGAAGCTTTTGGACAGCGAATGAAATTCGACCGCAATGTCGGCCGCGCCGGGCACTTCCAAGATGCTCGGCGGCCGGTAGCCGTCGAAGCCCATTTCCGAATAGGCCAGATCGTGCACGATCAGCACGCCGTGCTTGCGCGCCAGCGCCGCCGCACGTTCGAAGAACGTGAGATCGGCCGTGGCGGCAACCGGATTCGCCGGAAAATTGAGCAGCATGAACTTGGCCTTCCGCCAGATGTTGCCTGGCACGGCGTCCAAATCCGGCAGGAAGCCGTTATCTGCCCGCAACGGCAAAAAATAAGGCGTAACGCCGGCCAGCGCGAGCGATGCCGCATAGATCGGATAGCCCGGATCGGGCACAAGCGCCACATCGCCGGGATCGGTTACCGCGAGCGCCAAATGGGCAAGGCCGTCCTGGGACCCCATCAGCGTCAGCAATTCGCGCTCCGGATCGACCGTTACGCCGAATCTTCGCTGCATCCATTCGGCAGCCTGCCGGCGAAAGGCAATGCTGCCTGCCGATGACGGATAGCCGTAAGCATCCGTCCGCAGCGCGGCTGCGGCAAGCGTCTCCCGGACCGAGTCCGTCGGCGGACGGTCCGGGCTGCCGATGCCAAGGTCGATCAAGTCGAGCCCCTTGCGCAAAGCTTCCGCTTTCCAGCCCGCGACCTCGGCAAAAATGGAGGAGCCGAGCTGCGGCAGACGGCTGGAGCGCCACCGGCCTTGCGCAGCGTCCTCGCCTGCGGACGCGTTAGTCAGCCGCTCGCTCATTTGCTCCACACCTTCGAGAACTCGTCTTCCTTGAAGCCGACGGTTGCCCTAGCGCCGTCCGTTACGATCGGCCGTTTGACCAGCATGCCGTTGGAGGCGAGCAGCTTGAGCTGCTCCTGTTCCGTCATGCCGGGCAGCTTGTCCTTCAAGCCGAGCGATTTGTACACTTCTCCGGACGTATTGAACAGCTTTTTCACTTCCAGACCGCTCATAGCGGCTACCTTCCGCAGCTCCTCCGCCGTCGGCGGATCCTCGACGATATGCCGCAGCTCCAGTTGATGCCCCTGCTCCTGCAGCCATTTGACCGCTTTGCGGCAGGTGCCGCATTTCGGGTAATGAATAACTTGCAGTTTCATTCGTATCAGCACTCCTTACAAAATCTACGGCGAGTCGGCCGGCGAGTCGGCCGGTGCGTTGGCCGGCGAGTCGGCCGGCGAGTCGGCCGGTGCGTTGGCCGGCACGTCGTTGGCTTGCCGCAACCGCGACTCAAGCGCAGCCAGCTCCGGCGGCAAGGGCGACGTCCATTCCATCCGCTCCCGTCTGACGGGATGGAGCAAGCCGAGCGTCTCCGCATGCAGCGCCTGGCGGCCGGCCGCTTCCTCCCATCCGGGAACTTTGCGTCCTTCTTCCGGTCCATACATTCCATCCCCGATAAGCGGACAGCCGATATGCTTCATATGCACGCGAATTTGGTGCGTGCGCCCCGTCTCCAGCCGCAGTCTGACCATCGCCGCCAGCCCGCCGCCGAATATCTCCTCGGTCGCGTAATGCGTGACGGACGGGTAGCCCTCCGGAAGCACGGTTCGCACATGCGGCATGCCCGGCGTCCGTCCGATCGGCGCATCGACGGTGCCTGCCGGCGGATCCGGAACGCCGTATACGTAAGCGCGGTACACTTTGCGAATCGTGCCGTTCCGGTGCTGCTCCGACAATTGCTGGTGCACATACGGATTTTTGGCAATCGCGATCAGCCCCGACGTATGCTCGTCCAGCCGGTTAACCGGACGGAAGCGGACGATCTCGCCGCGCTTCTGCCAATGATGGACGACGCCGCCCGCCAGCGTCCCGGTGTAATGGCCGTGCGTCGGATGAACGATAAGACCGGCCGGCT
>NZ_JBCNFP010000007.1:0-2347 GCF_050481165.1 Paenibacillus cisolokensis | reverse complement strand
GAAAATGAACGCAACGAGCAATGGCGGGAGCGGATCCGTGCCTATCGGGAAAGCGGACAGACCATGCGAGCATGGTGTGCCGCCCAAGAAATCCCGTTCAACCAACTGAAATACTGGCTGCGCAAACTGTCGCCGGGCAAACGGAAATCACCAACGACGACTTGGGTGACGGTCACCCCAACGCCGCCTTCATCGGCGGAAGCCTCCCCTCTCGTCGTCCGGATCGGCAGCGCATCCATCGACATCCGCCCCGGTTTCGATGCGTCCCTGCTCACGCAAGTGGTGCGGGTGCTGGAGGCGGGCTGCTGATGCTCCCCCTTCCCGAACGGATCGTCCTGGCCAGTGGCGCGACGGATCTGCGCAAATCGATCGACGGGCTGGCCGCCCTTGTCCAGGAAAGCTTTGGCTGCAGTCCGTTTGCGCCCACCCTGTTCGTGTTCTGCAACCGGCAGCGGGACAAGCTGAAAATGCTTTACTGGGAACACAACGGCTTCTGGCTGTTCTACCGTCGGCTGGAGCGCGGCACGTTCCGATGGCCGGAGCCGTCGGACGGAAGTAGCCTGACGATCTCCCTGCAGCACCGTCAATTGCGCTGGTTGCTGGACGGACTCGCGCTGGATCAGCGGCAGGCCCATCGGCCGGTGCACGCCGAGGTCGTCCTGTAACGGCTTTCCCATCGGCGTGTTCACCAAATCGCCATGCTCATCGGCAGGAAAGGAGCCCCGCTGTCGCGAAATCCATCATCATGGAAAACCGAGCGGACATCTCCCCCCCGACCTCCGAAGAGGTCATTCGACAATTAACCGAACAAGTGGCGGCGCTCAAGCTGCAGGTTGCCTGGTACGAAGAGCAATTCCGGCGGGCGCAGCAAAAACGTTTCGGCGCCTCCAGCGAACAAACGCATCCGGATCAACTGACGCTGTTCAACGAAGCCGAAGCGGAGGCCGATCCGAAGGCACCCGAGCCGACGGTCGAAACGGTGACCGTTCAGCGGCGGAAGAAAGCCAAAGGCGAACGGGAAGCGAAACTGGCGAACCTGCCGGTCGAAACGATCCACTATACGCTGGACGAAACGGAAGGCGTCTGCCCGGATTGCGCCGGGCCGCTGCATGCGATGAGCACGGAAGTGCGGCGGGAACTGAAGATCATTCCGGCGCAGGTGAGCGTCGCCCTCCATGTACGCCACGTGTACAGTTGCCGCTGTTGCGAGCAAACGGGCATGCGCACTCCAGTCGTGACCGCACCCATGCCGGCCCCGGCGTTGCCGGGCAGTCTGGCGTCGCCCTCCATGCTGGCGCACGTGATCCATCAGAAATACGTGAACAGCTTGCCGCTCTACCGGCAGGAAGAACAGTTCCGGCAATGGGGCATCGACCTGTCGCGGCAGACGATGGCCAATTGGCTGATCGCCGCCAGTGAGCGGTGGCTCGTTCCCTTGTACGATCTCTTCCATACCAAGCTTCTGGCGCAAGATCATGTCCATGCGGATGAAACGACGCTGCAGGTCCTGCGGGAGCCGGGCCGATCCGCGCAAGCGAAATCGTACCTGTGGCTGTATCGCACCGGGCGCGGAGCCGCGCCCGATGTCGTGCTGTACGACTACCGGACTGGACGCGGCAGCGAACACCCGGAGGCCTTTCTGACCGGGTTCACGGGGTACTTGCAGACGGACGGCTACAGCGGATATGCCAGGCTCAAGGGGGTTACGCAGTTGGGCTGCTGGGCGCATGCGCGGCGCAAATTTCACGAAGCCGTGCAGGCGACGCCGCCCGCGCAACGCGCCCAAACCGCCGCGGCGGAAGGGTTGGCCTTGTGCAATGCGCTGTTTGAAGTCGAACGCCGCTGGAAGGAGGCGACGGCGGAGGAGCGCCATGCAGCCCGCCTGGAGGAAAGCCAGCCGATTCTGGATCGGATGGCGGCTTGGCTTGAGGGCCAACGCGCGCGCGTGTTGCCCAAAGGGCTGCTCGGCACTGCGATCACCTACTGCACGAACCAGTGGCCGAAGCTCACTGCTTTTTTGCAGGACGGGCGGCTGGAGATCGACAACAACCGCAGCGAACGGGCGATCAAGCCGACGGTGATCGGCCGAAAAAATTTCTTGTTTAGCAACACGCCGCGCGGAGCAAGGGCCAGTGCGGTGTTATACAGCATCGTCGAAACGGCAAAAGCAAACCGGCTGAAACCGGAGGCTTATTTGCAGTACCTGTTCGAGCAACTGCCACAGTTGCCGAACTTGCAGGACGCCACCGCTCTGGAGAAGCTGGCCCCGTGGTCGCCCGCATTGCCGATCACGTGTCGCCTGTTCTGACGTTGTGCCCCGAACCGCTCTGACTGCTCAGTCAGGGCT